>JAYRLO010000175.1:0-6286 GCA_041905215.1 Aeromonadaceae bacterium | reverse complement strand
GCTGGCAGGGTGACTGACAAAAAAGCGGCAACAGGCGGCCCCGATCAAGACGAGCCGCCACACGAAGATGGGGCCAGTGTAGAAACTTGCGCCGCCATCCATCAAATGAATAATATGCATCTAGCTATTAACCATGCGAATAGACCAAGCCATGAAACTGCATCAGCTGGATCTGAATCTGCTGCTGGCGTTTGACGCCCTGATGACGGAGCGCAACGTCACCCGCGCCGCCCAGCAACTCTATATTAGCCAACCGGCGATGAGCCATGCCCTGAACCGGCTGCGCCAGTTCTTTGCCGACCCGCTGCTGGTGCGCACCCCCCAGGGGATGATGCCCTCGCCCCGGGCGTTGAAGCTGCACACCGGGGTACGTCAGGCGCTGTTACTGCTGGAGCAGCAATTTGGCGACGAGGAGCAGTTTATCCCCGCGGAGTCGACGCGGCGCTTTGTCATCAGCACCACCGACTATGTGGAGTGTGTGCTGATCCCGCCGCTCATCTCCCGGCTCAAGCAGCTGGCGCCCCATGTGCATATCGAAATCCTGATCCTGCGCGATACCCTGCCGGAGCAGGAGCTGGCCAGCGGCGCCATCGATCTGGTACTGGGTTTCGACGAGTATATGCAGGTGCCGCCGCATCTGAGCCGGGAAACCTGGCTCACCGAGCCGCTGTGTGGCCTGGTACGCATCGATCATCCGCAGATTGGCGAAGCCCTGAGCCTGCAACAGCTGATTGCCACGCCCCATGTGTTTCACTCGCCACTGGGCACCCGGGAGTCCATCGTTGACCACTATCTGGCGAGCCAGGGGCTACAGCGGGAGATCTCGGTCAATAGCCAGAGTTATATGTCGGCCGCCGCCATCGTCAGCCAGAGTGACCACCTGCTGGTGTTGCCGCGCAAGGTCGCCGAGCTGCTCGCCAGTGGTTGGCCGTTGAAGCTGGTCAATCTGCCTGCACAGATGCCCAGTTACCACCTCAACTGCGTCTGGCACCCGGTTCACGATCAACAACCGGCTCAAGCCTGGCTGCGGCAACTGATACGCGAGTTGGTCGGCAGCCACTAATGAAAACGCCAGCACTGAGGCTGGCGTTTGGTGGCTTTCGTCCCGTGAGGGCGAAGCGATTACTCGGTGACTTCCTTGGTGCCGGTGACAGAGATAGTCACGCGACGATCCGGAGCCAAGCAAACGATCAACTCCTTCTTGGCCTTGATACCGTCACACTGGGTACCTGTGACCGGCTCGGTTTCACCTCGGCCCTGGGTCGAGATCTTGTCGGTCGGGATCCCCTTGCCAACGAGATAGTCGGCTACCGTCTTGGCGCGCTGCTCAGACAGCACCTGGTTGGAGGCATCAGAACCGATGCGGTCGGTGTAACCGACGACCAGAGCCGTACCATCCTTCGGTGTTTCTGCCTTGATCTGATCATACAGGGTGTCCAGAGCCGAAATACCTTCTGGCTTCAGCGTGGACTTGCCAAAGTCAAACAGCACATCCGAGGAGAGATTGAACTCCTTGGTGACCGTGACCGGGGCCGGAGCAGGCTCAGGAGCCGGAACCGGGGCAACCGCCGCAACCGGGACTTCCTGACCAAAGCGATAGCTGACACCCAGACTCAACAAGCCGTTGTCCGGTTCAAAGCCAATGTCATCCTTGTCGCCGATCTGACTGACCCACTGATACTCGAAGCGGGCAGCCCACTCACGATTCGGCGCATATTCGGTACCGAATGCCAGCAACGGAGAAACCCCCGAAGTGCTGTCATCACTGTTTTCACTCTTGTAGGCAAAGCCACCGACCCGACCATAGAGATCGACAATCGGATCCAGGGCATAGCTCAACTTGGCCGACATCTGGACGCCTTGCGACTTGATTTCCCCGTCACCGAGTGACGAGGTATAGGTCATCTTGTCCAGATAATCGTAACCGGCTTCCAAACCCAGCCAGCTGTTCAACTGATAACCTCCGTAGACACCGACACCAACTCCGTCATGGCTATCGACATCATAATCGGTCAACAGATTGGAAACATCGCTCTTCCCGACTTGGTAGTTGGACCAGCCCAATTTACCACCGAGATACCAGGTGTTATCCAGCGGGGCGGCCTGAGCCGCTGTCATGGCAAACAGACCCGCAATAGCCACTGCAATAGCTGTCTTTTTCATCGTTTCTGCCTCTTCTTGTGTAATTACCTGCGGCAACAGAATGCTGTTGCTGTCTTGATTACCCGAGTGCTCGGTCAGCAAGTCCAGGCACAACACAAGCCAAGCCTCGCCAACAACCATCACGCGCAGACGTGATGTCAAAAAGTCTAGACTTTATAGAGTCCTATCGCCAAGCAATGCGATGAAAAAAACAGCAAAATTCATGTTAGAGAGGGTGGCCACTACTCGGCATGGTAACGATAGCCCACGCCGGTCTCGGTCAGCAGGTAACGGGGCAGCGTCGGATCCTGCTCCAGCTTCTGCCGCAGATGGCCCATGTAGATACGCAGATAATGATTATGCTCGACAAATGTCGGCCCCCACACGGCCAGCAATAGTTGGCGGTGGGTCAAGACCTTATCAGGATGCGCCAACAACTCACCCAACAGACGAAATTCAATCGGCGTTAGATGGATCTCTTCGTCGCCCCGCGTGATGCGTCGGGAGACCAGATCGATGCAGACATCACCGAGCTGCACCAGGGGCGAAGGCGAATCAGTCACCAGCCCCCGACGACGCAAGGCCACCCGAACCCGGGCCAGCAGTTCGCCGATACCAAATGGCTTGTTCAGATAGTCATCGGCCCCGGCATCCAGCGCCTTGACCTTATCAGTCTCGTCCACCCGCGCCGAGAGCACAATCACGGGTATCGGGCTCCAGAGACGCAGATCCCGGATAAAATCCTGCCCGTCACCATCCGGCAACCCCAGATCCAGCACCACCAGATCCGGTTTCCGGGTAGCAGCCTCAATCAAGCCTCGCTGCACCCCATCCGCCTCGCAGACACGAAAGCCCTCGGCTTCCAGAGCGCTGCGCACAAAGCGGCGAATGGCCTGCTCATCCTCGACGATCAGAATCGTTGCCAGGTTCTCGTTCAATCAGCCTCCATTACTCGTTTATGGGTTCTTCCAGCAGAGGGGGCGGACTCTTCAGCGGCAGAGTGAAGGAGAAACAGGCTCCCCCCTGTGGCCGATTTTCTGCCCAGATCCGACCGCCATGGGCCTCAATAATCGCCCGACAGATCGCCAACCCCAAGCCGACACCAGGAATCACCGACTCCTTGTCACCCCGGGAGAATTTTTCAAAGATCAGCAACTCCTTGCCAGCGGGCAGACCCGGCCCCTGATCCCAGACCCGCACCTCGAGTTGTTCTCCCGAGACGGAGGCCGCAATCCCGATGGGCGTCTTCGCCCCGGCATACTTACTGGCATTTTCCAGCAAGTTGACCAACACCCGCTCCAGCATGGTGCCGTCACAGAACAGCAGAGGCAAGTCGCTCGGCAATTCTCGTTGTAACGGATGGCCGCGCAGCGGAACGTCGAGCTCACGCAGCGCACTGCCCACCAGCTCCGGCAATGCCTGCCAATCCTGACGCAGAGCCAGACCACCGGATTGCAGACGGGCCATCTCCAGCAGGTTATTCACCAAGCGGGAGGTATCCAGAACCTGCTGGCGGATGGCGTCCGCCTGATGAACCTGAGGTAACCCGGCACTGCCCAGCTCCAGAGTCAGAATTTCCGCCTGACCAAACAGCACAGTCAACGGGGTACGCAGATCGTGGGAGAGTGCCGCCAGCAACGAGTTGCGCAACCGTTCGGACTCCACCTTCAACTCGGCCTGTTCGGCTTCACGGGCCAGGGCAATCCGCTCCAGGGCGATGGCAACCAGCACCCCGTACAAGTCCAGCAGCCGCAATTGCTCAGGGATCATCAGCAGACGCAGGTTGGCCGGTTCAATCACCAGCACCCCGAGGGTCAGATTGGCCGTGGTCAGAGGCAGCAGGCGCTGACTGAGTGCCGGCAGGGTATCACTGCCCAGCCCCGCAGGCGCCTTGCGATCAAAACACCATTGGGCCACCGCTCGATCGACCTCGCAACGCTCGGCTCCGGGCGGCCCATCCAGCAGATGCTGCTCCGCATCGGCCAGCAGCAGCTGGGTCCTGGCATTGAAGCTGCGGGCCACAAAGTCACAACTGATGGCCGCAATTTCCGGCCCACTGACAGCACCGCTCAGCGCCTTTGCCAGCTCGAAGAGCTGTCGGGATCTCTGTTCCCGGTAGTGAGCGATGCGTGCCTGATAGCGCACCCCGGCGGTCAACTGGCCGATCAGCAGACCGACACCCAGCATGACGCCAAAGGTCACCAGATACTGCACGTCACTGACGGCAAACGAAAAATGAGGCTCGACCGAGAAGAAATCGAAAATACCGACATAGAGAATGGCGGCAAACACCGCCGGCCCCCGTCCATAACGCACCGCAATCAGAACGACACCGAGCAGGAACATCATGACGATATTGGGCGCGTCGAGATAGCTCATCGTCAGACGAGCGATCCCCCCCAGGATGGCCCCCAGCAGCAGGGTCGCCAGACACCCCATGAGCTGCACATGCCAACGCTCGCCAAAACTACGCTGATCCGGCGGCATGACATCCGGTGTCCGCCGCTGATTTCCGTCGCTATCGACCGCCACGACAATCAGATCGAGATCCGAGCCTAGCTTACCCAGCCGCTCGGCAAAACGTCGGCTGCGACGCCAGAAGGGCTCCTTCGACCGCCTCCCGATCACTATCTTGCCGATGTTATGTTCCCGGGCATATTCCAGCACAGCAACCGCTTCATCCGGCGCCGCCAGCGTGGCGGTTTCCGCCCCCAGCTCCTCGGCCAGCTTCAGGGTCTGCAATATTCCCCGGCGCTGTGTCTCCGGTAATCGGTGCAGACGGGGTGTCTCGACATAGACGGCCCGCCAGGGGCTGCCCAGCCGTGCTGCCAGCCGGGCGGCCGTCCGCACCACCTTGTCGCTGCCATCCTGAGGCCCCAGACAGAGCAGCAGGGCATCCTGGGTATGCCAGACCCGCTCGATATCCGCATCGCTGCGATATTCGCGCATCTGATCATCCACCCGCTCGGCGGTACGACGCAGTGCCAGCTCGCGTAACGCCATCAGGTTGCCCTTGCGGAAGAAGTGCTCGATGGCCCGCTCCGCCTGGCCCGCCAGGTAAACTTTGCCCTCTTTGAGCCGCTGACGCAGATCGTCCGGGGTCAGGTCGACCAGCACCACCTCGTCGGCACCATCAAACACCCGATCGGGCACCGTCTCCCGCACGCGAATGCCGGTGATACCGCCGACGATGTCGTTGAGGCTCTCCAGATGCTGAACATTCATCGTCGTGAAGACGTCAATCCCCGCATCGAGCAGCTCCTGGACATCCTGCCAGCGCTTGGGGTGCCGCGAGCCGGGCACGTTGGAGTGAGCCAGCTCGTCAACCAGAACCACGGCCGGATGGCGTGCCAGGACACCATCCAGATCAAACTCGGCCAGACGATGGCCGCGGTAGAAATGGTGGCGCATCGGCAACACCGCGAGCCCGTCGAGCAGCGCCGCCGTCTCACTGCGGCCATGGGTCTCGACGATGCCGACCAGCACATCCAGCCCCTGGGCCCGCAGACGCTGGGCCTCCTGCAGCATGGCGTAGGTCTTGCCCACGCCAGCGCTGGCACCAAAGAAGAGTCTCAGCTTGCCCTTCTGGCGGGTCTTGGCCAACAGCGCATCCGGATCGGGACGGCGCTCTTCATCGAGGTTCATGGCGATTTCCTTCACGACAACAACAGGCTGGCAAACGATGAACCGGACCTGCTGGTCCGGTTCATCGTTTGCTCATCAGTGCAGACTATCCAAATCGAGATTCAACAGCAGCACATTTACCACTGGTTCACCCAGCACACCAAGCGTGGGCTGCTCAATATGTGCCGTCACCAGATCTTTGACCTTGGCTTCCGGCAGATTGCGCGCCTTGGCGACCCGGCTCACCTGGTAATAGGCAGCTTCCGGGCTGATCTGCGGGTCGAGCCCACTGCCCGATGCCGTCACCAGATCGACCGGGACCGCCGCCTCCCCGCTCCTGGCACCCAGCTCGTCGATGCGCCCATCAACCTGCTTGAGCAGCGCCGGGTTCAGCGGGCCAAAGTTGGTCCCACCGGAGCTGGCACCGTCGTAGGAGACCGCCGACAGGCGGCCCCAGAAGTAGTTCGGCGCGGTGAACGACTGGCCAATCAGCTGAGAACCAACCACCTGACCGTTGTGA
>JAYRLO010000174.1:0-6362 GCA_041905215.1 Aeromonadaceae bacterium | reverse complement strand
GAGAGTAAATAAGACTGCAGGTTGCTTGTTGTAACCTGCGGTTAGCTCTTGGTTGATGGTGGAAGCATCTGTGGTTCGCCTGCCTGGTGGCCAGCACGTTACAGCGTTTTTCAGCGTCTGCAGATAATAGGTCTTGTCTGGCTCCAAGATGCCGGTGGTGATCTGCGAGGAGGCGGTGAGATGTTGTAGAGGTTGCCGAAAACCGCTTGGTAAAACCCTATCTAATCTGTGGGCAATGACGATAAATGTGATTGTTTCCACAGCTATTTTAGCAATATTTCCTTCTTGGCCCGCGCTATGTAAACTCACTTTATATAGTCACTCGACGACCGCTCCCCTGAGTAGGCAGGCTGATGGGGGAAGGCATTCACGCGCGGCGAGATGATTCGGCATGGGCGGGCTTTGGTCTACGGACTAGGGGCTGCTGAGCAGGAGTGGGGTTGGCAAGAGCCGGGCCATGCCACTCGAGGTGATCAACCGATGTTTAAATCGCCACGCAATCGTTTCATCCTCGTTGCCGTCAGCAGCTATCTGATCCTGGCCCTGTTGTGGATATTCCTCTCCGACCATCTGTTGATGCTGGTGACCAGCCCGGACGCCGTGATGCAGTTGTCGACGGTCAAGGGGATCTTCTTTGTCATCGCCACTGCCGCACTCTTCTACTTTGCCTTGCGCGCCATCCCGGCCGGTACGGCCGACCACCAGGGCTCCATGCTTGAGGCCATTTCCGAGGGAATGGGCCGCGGCGGGCAACCGCGCTGGCTCATCTATGGTTTTGCCATCACCATTGCGCTCTCGGTACTCGCCTTGCGCATGAGTATTCCGCTCGAGCTCAGCCGCCAACCCTTGATGATCCTCTTCATGCTGCCCATCATTCTCAGCGCCCTCATCGGGGGGCTGGGCCCTGGACTGCTGGCCACGGCGTTGCTGGGGGTGGGCATCGATCTGCTGGCCGAGCCGGCACTGCACGCTTTTGCCTCCCCGAGCTACGTGCATCTGCAGTGGACGCTCCTGATGATCAACGGCATCGCCGTGAGTATTCTCAGTGCCCTGTTGCGCCGCTCGATTGTCAATCTGCAAGTCAATCAACAGCTGATGGATTCTATTGTCACTGGTACCTCCGATGCCATCTTTGTCAAGGATCGTCAGGGGCGCTATCGGATGGCCAATGTTGCTACCGCCGCAATTTTTGGTAAAAAACCGCGGCAACTACTTGGGCTGGATGACAGTGCTCTATTTGACACTGTTTCGGCGCAGCGCCTGCGACAGAGCGATGCGGCCATTTTGGCCGCCGGCACCGTGCAGGTCCATACCGAGCGGCTTACCACGCAAAATGGGCAAAGCCTGGTGTTTATGGTGACCAATGGGCCTGTGCTCGACAAGCGCGGGGTCGTGATTGGCCTGTTCGGGATTGCCCGGGATATCACCCGCCAGCAACAGGATCAAGATGCCCTCAAAGCTAGCGAGGCGGCACTGCGTCATGCCCAGCGTCTTGCCAAGGTGGGCAACTGGGAGTGGGATCTGCAAACAGGTATTCCACTGTGGTCTGAAGAAATCTACCGGATCTTGGGCCGGGATCCGCAGCTTCCGGCTGCCGGTTACTCCGAGGTGCAAGGTTATTTCACGCCGGAGAGTTGGCAACAGCTGGATCCGCTGGTGGCGCTGTGCCAGAAGACGGGGCAGCCCTACCAGTGCGATGTCGAAATCATCCGTGGCGATGGTGAGCACCGCTGGATCACCTCCCGCGGCGAGGCGTTCCCCGACCCGCAAGGGCGGATCACCCACATGCATGGCACCATGCAGGACATTACCGAGGCCAAGTTGCTGGCCTTGCAGCTCCAAGCCAGCCAAGAGCGGTTGCAACTGGTGGTCGAGGCTACCAGTGATGGATTCTGGGATTGGGATATCGCGCATCAGAGCATCTACCGTTCGCCTCGTTATTACGAAGTCACTGGCTATTCGGCCAGTGAGGACAGCCACGACTTTGCCTTCTTTGCCCAGATGATTTACTCCGACGATCGACCGAGCGTCCTGAACCACATCAGTGCCCACCGCCGAGGGGAAACCGGTAGCCTGGATTTTACCTTTCGTCTGGTGACCAAGAGTGGAGTGATCCGTTGGATGCGGGTGTTGGGCCGAGCGGTGCATCGCGATGCCAACGGGGAGGCGACCCGCCTGATTGGCTCCTTATCCGATATTTCCGAGCATAAGCGGGCCGAAGAGGCGTTGCAGGAGCGGGAGCAGCAGCTCGCCCGGGTCATCGAGGGGTCGGATCAGGGCTACTGGGAGTGGAATTTGCAGACCAACCAGTTTGTGGTCAGTGCGCGTTGGCAGACCATGCTGGGCTATGAGCCCGGTG
The DNA here is from genome assembly GCA_041905215.1 of Aeromonadaceae bacterium. Classification (GTDB taxonomy): domain Bacteria; phylum Pseudomonadota; class Gammaproteobacteria; order Enterobacterales; family Aeromonadaceae; genus Pseudaeromonas. The sequence continues at coordinate 4,003 of JAYRLO010000174.1, read as the reverse complement.
AGATGAATGTCCAGCCGGATAACTGGGCCGAGATTGTGCACAGCGATGATCTGGCCATCGCCAAGGTTTCCATTGAACGCCATCTACGCGGCGAGATCCCCAGCCATGAAGTCGAGCTGCGGTGTCGCACCAAGGCGGGCGGCTGGCGCTGGGTCCTCTCCTGCGGTCGCATCGTCACCTGGGATGAGCAGGGCAAGCCGCTGCTGATGTCCGGCACCCACACCGATATCACCGAGCGCAAGATCCTCGAACAGGCGCAAAAGGAGGCTGCCGTCGTCTTCGAGAGCAGCTATGAAGGGATCATGGTGGTGAGTCCGGAGAATCTCATCACCAAGGTCAATGCCGCTTTCACCCGGATCACCGGCTATTCGGCCGACGAAGCCATCGGCCAACCGGCCCGCATTCTGGCATCGGGACAACATGATGATGCCTTTTATCAGGCGATGTGGCATTCGGTGCATGAACATGACTTCTGGCGCGGCGAGATCTGGAATAAACGCAAGAATGGGGAGGTCTATGCCGAGCTGCTCTCCATCTCGACGGTGCGCAATGCCCAGGGCGAGTTGTTGCACTACGTCGGTCTCTTTTCCGATATCTCCCAGCTCAAGGCCCATGAGTTCGAGCTCGACCGGGTTGCCCATTATGATCCGTTAACCGGCGTTCCCAATCGACGACTGCTCTCCGATCGGCTGCAGCAGGCCATCGCCCGGGCGAACCGGCACCATAAATCGTGCGCCATCTGTTTCCTCGATCTGGACAATTTCAAGGCAGTCAACGACCGCTATGGCCATGAGGTGGGCGATCAACTGCTCATCGGCGTGACTCACCATCTGCAGGGGGCGTTGCGCAATGAAGACACCCTCTCGCGCATCGGCGGGGATGAGTTCGTGATCTTGCTGACCGATATCCACTCGGCGGAGGAGAGTACCCTGATCCTGGATCGGTTGATGGCGGCGATTGGCGAGTCGGTGAGTGCCTGTGGCATTCAGATTTCCATATCGGCCAGCATCGGGGTAACCCTCTACCCGGAAGATGATGAAGACCCAGATACCCTGCTGCGTCATGCCGATCAGGCCATGTATCAGGCCAAAGAAGCCGGTAAAAACCGATATCAACTGTTTGATCCCGAAAGCGATCGCAAGGCTCAGACTCACCGCAAGTATCTCGAAGCCATGCATCAATCTCTGTTGAAGCAGGAGTTCGTGCTCTTCTATCAGCCTAAAGTGGATCTGGATGATGGCCGGGTCATCGGCGTCGAGGCGCTGATCCGCTGGCAGCATCCCGTGTCGGGGTTGCTGCCGCCGGGTGACTTTTTACCCCATCTGCATGGCAGCCACCTGGAAACCACCTTCGGCGAATGGGTGATCCAGACCGCGATGGCTCAGGCCGCGGCCTGGCATCAGATGGGACTATTGTTGACGGTCAGCGTCAATGTCAGTGCCAATCATCTGCTGCAGCCGGGCTTCGTGGCTCACCTGCAGGCGGCGCTAGCGCGTCATCCAGAGTTTGACCCTGAGTATTTTGAGCTGGAAGTGCTGGAAACCGCGGCCATTGCCGATATGGAGCAGGCCATTGGCATTCTGCTCGATTGTCGCAAGCTGGGCATTCACTTTGCCCTGGACGATTTCGGCACGGGCTACTCGTCGTTGACCTACCTGCGCAAGCTGCCCATCGATACCTTGAAGATCGATCAGAGCTTCGTGCGCGACATGCTGACCGACAACGACGATCTGGGCATTGTCGAGGGAGTGATCCAGCTGGCCAACGTGTTCCATCGCCAGGTGATCGCCGAGGGGGTCGAAACCATGGAGCATGGCAGAAAATTGCGTCAGCTCGGTTGCCATCAAGTGCAAGGCTTCGGCATCGCGCGTCCCATGCCGACTCAATCCGTCGAACCCTGGTGTCGGCAATGGCAGAACGATCAGCGCTGGCTCTCGGTGCAGTAACAGGCCTATCCAGTAAGCCGTCGCCCAATACCGTCCACTGAAGAAAAAATGCAGGCAGGTTCCCTTTCACCAACACGCTGTAAACCCATCCATGGCGGCATCCCTGCCGCCAATGGTTGTTTCAATGGGAACACGTCCTGCCTTATCTGATTAGCATTATCTGATCAGCATTGAGCAGTCGCCCGCTTTGCTGGCTTTTCGCGCATTGATTGAGTCCTATATCTAATTTTTGCATATAGATGGCGATTTTAATCGGTTCGCCGTATGCAACCTTGACGCTATCTTGCCTCTCAACGCAGCCAACCCGGCTGATGCGATGAATCAATGGCTTGAAGGAAACCTGGCGTTTCCCTTCGGCAGGATGAAGTTACCGAGAGAGGTTCACATGAAAGTTACTAAATCAGCCCTGTTAGTCGGCATTCTGCAACTGGCTCTGGCCGCAGGCGCTTACGCACAATCGAGTCTGGATGCCATCAAGTCGGCGGGAGTTCTCAAGATTGGCACCGAAGGCACCTATGCGCCATTTACCTACCATGACGCCAGCGGCAAGCTGGTTGGCTTCGATGTCGAGATCGGCGAGGCCATTGCCAAGAAGATTGGGGTCCAGGCCGAATTTGTCGAGGGTAAATGGGATGGCCTGATCGCCGGCATCGATGCCAAGCGTTATGACGTGGTCATCAACCAGGTCTCGGTATCCCCCGAACGCCAAGCCAAGTATGACTTCTCCACCCCCTATATTGCTTCCAAGGCCGTGGTGCTGGTGAAGAGTGATAGTGCCATTGCCAGCTTCGCGGATCTCAAGGGCAAGAAGGCGGCGCAATCGCTGACCAGTAATTTTGGCAAGTTGGCGCAGGCCGCCGGTGCCGAGCTGGTGGCGACCGATGGGTTCAACCAGTCGGTGGAGCTGGTGCTTTCGGGCCGTGCCGATGCCACCATCAACGACAGCATCTCGTTCCTGGACTTCAAGAAGCACAAGCCGGATGCACCGCTGAAGATTGCCGTTACTCAGGATAACGCCGATCACGCCGCAGTCCTGCTGGCCAAGGGGCAACCTGAACTGCTGGCTGCCATCAATGAGGCGCTGGCTGCGGCCCAGCAGGATGGCACTTATCTGCAGATCTCGCACAAATACTTCGGTGCCGACGTCTCGAAATAACGCCCGCATCATTCCGTCTGTTCGTCAACCGATAGGAGGAGCCGTATTGTGCCTACCTGGTTGCAGTTAATGCTCGACTCTTTCTGGCCCCTGCTGCGTGCGGGGCTTCTTTTTACCGTGCCACTGACACTGATCACCTTTGTCGGCGGCATAGCCCTCGGTTTCGTGCTGGCGTTGGGGCGTCTGTATGGCCCCCGTCCAATTGTGGCCGTGGTGCGCTTCTACGTGTGGCTGATCCGTGGCACGCCGCTGCTGGTACAGCTGTTTTTGATCTTCTATGGCTTGCCCAGTGCAGGCATCACGCTGGACGCCTTTACCGCCGCGGTGATTGGTTTCACCCTGAATGTCGGTGCCTATAGCTCCGAGATCATTCGGGCCACCCTGGATGCGGTGCCGCGTGGCCAGTGGGAGGCCGCCCATTCGATTGGCATGAACTGGCTCCAGGCTATGCGGCGGATCGTCGTGCCCCAGGCGGCACGTATTGCGGTTCCGCCGTTGTCCAATACCTTCATCGCCTTGGTCAAGGACACCTCGGTGGCGGCGGCGGTCACGGTTCCGGAACTATTTCAATCGGCGCAGCGCATTGCCGCCGCGACCTATGAGCCGTTGATCCTCTATGTGGAGACGGCACTGATCTATCTGCTCTTTAGCTCGGTGCTGTCGGCACTGCAGAATAAATTGGAAAATCGCCTGAACCGTGATCAGGGTGCGCGAGGGGGTAGAGAATGATTCGTCTGACTCAGATTGATAAATGGTTTGGTCAACACAAGGTGCTTAACGGCATCGATCTGGAGCTGGCGGAAGGGAGCGTCACCGCCTTGATTGGCCCCTCGGGGAGTGGCAAGAGCACCTTGCTGCGCTGTGTGACCCTGCTTGAGATCCCGCAGGCGGGCGAGTTGCA
>JAYRLO010000173.1:0-6474 GCA_041905215.1 Aeromonadaceae bacterium | reverse complement strand
CATGGCGCCATCGGCCTTGCCTGCACCCACCATGGTGTGCAGCTCGTCGATGAAGAGGATCACGTTCCCCTCTTCCTTGGCCAGCTCGCTCAGCACCGCCTTGAGCCGCTCTTCAAATTCACCACGGTATTTGGCACCCGCCACCAAGGAGCCCATATCCAGCGACAGTACCCGCTTGTTCTTCAACCCCTCGGGAACCTCACCATTGATGATGCGTTGAGCCAGCCCCTCGGCGATTGCCGTCTTACCGACACCCGGCTCACCGATGAGCACAGGGTTATTCTTGGTCCGTCGTTGCAGAACCTGAATGGTGCGACGGATTTCGTCATCACGTCCGATGACCGGATCCAGCTTGCCGCGCTCTGCCCGTTCGGTCAGATCGATGGTGTATTTCTCCAGCGCCTGACGCTTCTCTTCGGCCTCGGCGTCATCCACCTTGTTGCCACCACGTACCTGCTCGATGGCCTTCTCCAGCTTCTCTTTGGTCAGACCGCAAGCCCGCAGAATATCGCCCAGCAATCCCCTATCCTCGAGGCCCGCCAAAACGAACATTTCCGAGGAGATGAATTTGTCCTGCCGCTGTTGGGCATACTTGTCACACAGATTCAGCACCCGCCCCAGTTGCGGAGAGAGTTGCACATCGCCGTCAACACCGCTGACTTTCGGCAGACGATCCAGCTCTTGGGTCAGGCGATTGCGCAGTGTGGTGACATCCGTACCGGCCAGAGTCAATAACGGACGAATAGAGCCCCCCTGCTGATTGAGCAGTGCCAACATCAGGTGCAGAGGTTCGATGAATTGATGATCGCGACCCAATGCCAACGACTGGGCATCGGAGATCGCGACTTGAAACTTGCTGGTGAGACGATCCAGACGCATTTCGCTCTCCCTTCTTCTATAACAACGCGGCTCATCGAGCTGATGAGCCGACCTTGCTATACAAGATGGGGGTTATTAGCGTGGATTCAAGTTGGCTTGCTCAATTTTGCGCCACCAGCCAGATCAGGCCACTCATACGCCCGGTTTGCCCATCCCGACGGTAGGAGTAGAAACGGGTCGGATCGCTGAGAGTGCAGTGTTGTCCGCCATAGATCTGCGTCACACCGACGCCATTTAGCCGCTGGCGCGCCAGACGGTAGAGGTCGGCCAGCCACTTCCCCGCGGATGAGCCGGGGGCAAAAGCCTCGGCAGCTGTCGGATCCTGAGCGAGAAATGCTGCCCGCACCTCGTCACCCACCTCAAAGGCGGCCGGACCGATGGCGGGGCCCAGCCACGCCAGGATCTCGGACGAAGAGACCCCCATGGCCGCCACCGTCTGCTCCAGTACCCCCTCGCACAGACCACGCCACCCGGCATGGGCCGTGGCCACAACGCTCCCAGCCCTGTCGCAGAACAGTACCGGCAAGCAATCGGCGGTCATCACAGTCAACGGTACGCCGGGTAGCCGGGTTACCGCCGCATCGGCGGATGGCGGTGTTTCCGGCTGCGCCTGTTCAACCGACTGCACCCGATAGACGTTGGTGCCATGCACCTGGGTCAACCAGACGGGCTCCTGGGTCAGTTGCAGCTGTTCGCGCAGCTGCCGACGATTCTCGGCGACGTGTCGCGGATCATCGTCGACATGAGCCCCCAGATTGAGTCCGGCAAATACCCCGTCGCTGACGCCACCCAGTCGGGTAGTGAACACGGCCTGTACCCGAGCAGGAGCAGGCCAGTCAGGACGGATCAGATCCATACCAGATCATCCGGGTTGGCCTCGGTATCGGCGCGCAGCACCTCGATCAGATCGATCATGTCCTGGGGGATCGGCGAGTGCCACTCCATCAGCTCACAGGTGACCGGATGGGCCAGACGCAACATGGTGGCGTGCAGCGCCTGACGACGGAAGCCACGCAGCGCCGCAGTAAACTCTGGGGTCGCATTACGGATCGGCCGCAAGCGACCGCCATAAACCGGGTCGCCGACCAGCGGGTGCTTGATATAGGCCATATGCACCCGGATCTGGTGGGTACGACCCGTTTCCAGACGCAGACGCAGGCGGGTATGAGCACGGAACTTCTCCATCACCCGATAGTGGGTCACCGCCGGTTTGCCGGTCGGCGTCACCGCCATGTGGGTTCGCAGGTTGGCATGACGACCAATCGGCTCATCGACCGTGCCACCGGCGGTCATGTGGCCCACGGCGATGGCCTCATATTCCCGGGTGATGTCACGACGCTGCAACGCATCGACCAGATGAGTCTGGGCAGGAATGGTCTTGGCGACCACCATCAGACCCGTAGTGTCTTTGTCCAGACGATGCACGATACCGGCTCGTGGCACCTCGGCGATTTCCGGATACCGGTGCAGCAGGGCATTGAGTACGGTGCCGTCTGGGGTACCGGCCCCCGGATGCACCACCAGTCCAGCTGGCTTGTCGATCACCAGAATGTCGTCATCTTCATAGACGATGTTGAGCTCGATATCTTGCGCCTTCCAGCGTGTCTCTTCGGCCATTTCCGCGCAGATCAGCACGTTCTGACCGGCCATGACACGTTCCCGCGGCAGGTTGACAACCTTGCCATCCAGCTGGACCTTGTCGTCTAGGATCCACTCCTTGATCCGGGTTCTGGAGTAATCCGGAAACAGATCAGACAACGCCTGATCCAGACGCTTGCCGTAATGGCGGTCCTCAAAAGTCCCGGTTAATTCGATTGCTTGGCTCATGGAAGATCTCTAGGTTTGGATAGGCAATTGGCGCATTCTATCTTTTCTTTTGCCTGAGCTTAACGGATACTTCTGCAATTCTGGCAAACTGGATCCCATCTGCATGCTCAAGAAGTCTCACTTGCTGCTCCCTCTGACCCTGATCCTGGCACTGGTAGCTGGTTGTTCATCAACCGACAAAGAAAAAGTCCCAGACGAGCCGCCTGAGAAATTATTCCAGCAGGCACAGGATAAGCTGGATAACAGCGACTACACCAAAGCCATCGAATTACTCGAAGCGCTGGATTCCCGCTACCCCTTCGGCGCCTACTCCGCCCAGGTGCAGCTGGATCTGATCTATGCCTACTACAAGGACAGCGACACGGCCCACGCCATCGCCAACATCGATCGTTTCCTGCGGTTGAATCCGACCCACAAGGATGTCGACTACGTCTACTACATGCGTGGTTTAACCAACATGCAGGCCGACTATAACTTCTTCCATCACACCTTTGGCATCGACCGTGCCGATCGGGATCCGAGCTATGCCCGTCAAGCCTTTCGCGATTTCAAAACGGTGCTGACTCGCTACCCGAACAGCCACTATGCGGCTGATTCACGGGCGCGCATGATTAGCCTCAAGGACCGACTGGCCAAGTATGACCTGGCGGTGGCCGACTATTACTGGCGACGCGGGGCCTGGATTGCAGCCGCTAATCGCGGCAAGGATATCGTGGAAAACTACACGGATACCGATGCCGTCGAGCCTGCGCTGGAAATCATGGTCAAGAGTTACGAGAAGCTCTCGCTGACCGATATGGCCAGCCATGCCCGCCAAGCCTTGGTGGCCAATTTCCCGGACAACGACCTGCTTAAACGCTGAGAGTCACCTAGGCACCGCACAAATGACAACGCCGACTTCATGTCGGCGTTCTGTTTTCCAGCTGGCGGCTTTTACTCGTCGATTAATGTGACAGATAGCACTCGAGGAACGCATCGAAACTCAGATGGTCGGTAGCCTCCAGCTCCTGCTGCTTGGCTAACGAGGCATGGGCCTCATCGGCAAAGTAGGCACCATCCCAGAAGGTCAGCTCCTCGCCCCGTAACTGCTGACGGTAACCCTCGGCCAATTCCCGGCCATAAGCCCCATTATCCAGATCGTGGCTGACCAGATGATCGAGTAGACGGGCCGACAGGGTCTGCGTCGGATCATGCAGCTTCTCCTTCTGCGCCTGCAAGGCTATCTGGTAATGCACCCGGCCATAGGTGCGATCAAGCAGTTGAGCCACCTGCGCCAGCTCATCAAACAGCCGATCACCCCACTCGCGCAGGCTCATCTCACCGCGATCACTCTGCAACATCAGGCCTGGGCGCCGCCCTTCAAGCACCACCTGGGTCAGGTTGTGTCGATTGCGCCCGACCTCATCCTCGGTCAAGGGTGCCGACGGCTTGAGCAGACACCAGACCAGGAACAGATCGAGGAAGCGCAGCTGCTGGATATCCACCCCCAAGGGGCTGAATGGATTGATATCCAGGGTCCGCAGCTCTATGTATTCGATGCCTCTGTGCTCCAGCGCAGTCAGGGTCCGTTCACCGGCGCGGGGCGTCCGTTTCGGCCGGATCGGCGCGTAGAGCTCATTTTCCAATTGCAGTATGTTGTCGTTAAGCTGCCGGTAGACACCATCCACCTTGACGCCGAGCGCACTGAACTCATCCGACTTGGTGCGCAAGGCACGCCGGACACTCATCAGATAGCTGTCGAGATTGTCATGATTGATACCGAGGCTGGCCTGCGCCTTGTTGGTATATCCCAGATCAGACAGTCGCAACGAAGTCGCATAGGGTAGATAGAGGGTCCCCTTCCCCAGTTTTTGGAAGGGTAGAGTGCTCTCCCGCCCCTGCAGGAAGGAACCACACAGCGCCGGAGAGGCGCCAAACAGGTAGGGGATCAGCCAACCGAAGCGATAGACGTTGCGGATGAGCCCCATGTAACCATCGGAGATGAAACGCTTGCACTGGCAGCGGACTCCTCGTACATCCTGCCATTCACTCCAGAAGCTGTCCGGCATCGAGAAGTTGTAGTGCACACCGGCGATCACCTGCATCAGACTGCCGTATCTATGGTGCAACCCCTCGCGATAGAGGGTCTTCATGCGCCCCAGATTCGAGCTGCCGTACTGGGCCAGCCGAATGCTCTCCTCCCCACCGATGAAGCAGGGCATCGACATGGGCCACAGCCGCTCCTCGCCCAGATGCTGAACCGAGTAGCGATGAATATCCGCCAACTGCGACAGCAAGGTTTCCATGGAGTCTGAAGCTGGCGTGATGAACTCCATCAGACTCTCGGCATAGTCGGTGGTGATGTTGGGGTGGGTCAGCGCCGAACCCAGCACCCGTGGATGGTCACTCTGAGCCAGGCGACCTTCCGGGGTAATGCGCAACCCTTCGCGTTCGATGCCTCGCCGAATACCACGGACCGCACCGATACGCTCGGCAGTGTTCAACTGCTCGAGCATGTCGGCCAATGAAACTTCAGATTTCATACCTATCCTTAAATAGTACAAGTGCCCAGGTTAGCCCTGAGTCGCACCGGGCACAGTGTAATGGTACAGAGGAAGATTGAGTGCCTTGAGCGGCTTTTCAAGTCGCTTGGCGTCACCAACCACCACTATGATCATCTGATCCTGGTTCAACCAGCGCATGGCCTGTTGCTGCAGCTGCGGCTGGCTGACCGCCTCCACCTTGGCCTGTTGAGCCATGACGTAATCGGTTTTTTGTTTGTCGAGGGCCATGTCCAGCAGGAAATTGGCCTTCTGCCCTAAGGTTTCATAGGAGAGTGCATCCTGCCGCAAGAAGGCCGACTTCAGATAGGCCAGCTCCTTGCCATCCGGGCCACTGTGCCGATACTCACCCATCACCCGCAGCAGCTGGCGCAGAGCGTCCACCGTCGCCTCGCCACGGACATCACTTCTACAGACAAACTCGCCAGTGTCCCGATTGCCACTAAAACCGCAGTTCGCCCCATAGGTATACCCCTTCTGCTCACGCAGCGTCTGATTCAGGCGGCTGTTGAAGTTGCCGGCAAAGTTGAAGTTCATCAAGTTAGCCAGCAGGTAGTCTCCGGTAGCGTCATAGGGCAGAGCACGACGACCGACCCGCAGCATGGACTGCACAGCCCCCGGATAGTCCACCAGGTAGATACCGGGTTTCGCCTCGGGCTCACGGGGCTTGAGACTCGGTAAGTTCTTCGCCACCCCCTTGCGTTGCCCCAAAAAGGCAAGCTGGGACAACAGGCTCTGCCGGGTGATGTCCCCCACGGCGACCACCACGCCACCCGCCGGGAAGTAGTAGTGCCGATAGTAGTCGGTAACCTGTTGTAAGGTCAGCCGCTCCAGGGTCGCCGCATAGCCACCATCCGGCTGAGATAGCGGTGAGGAGGCGCCATAGATCTGCCGATAAAAAGCATCTTCAGCCTGCTGCCCAGGCTCTTGCTCACCTTGGCGCAGGGATTGCAGCGTCTGGTTCTTGATGCGGACAAAATCACTCTCGCGCAAAGCCGGGGTATTGAGCAGCTCCTCGACCAGGGTCAGGGTCTGCGGCAGATTCTCCGCCAATGAGCTGATGGTGATGAGGGTGTTGTAGTTCCCGGCGCTGAAGGAGATGGCGGAGCCCAGACGCTGCAACTCTTCGCTCAACTGTTCACCACTCAGGCGTTGTGTTCCCTGCCGAACCAGCATGGCCGTGAGGTTGGCCAACCCAGCCTCCTGGGGTGACTCCACCCGACGCCCG
>JAYRLO010000172.1:0-6488 GCA_041905215.1 Aeromonadaceae bacterium | reverse complement strand
CGTGAACAGGGCATTCGCCCCGATTTGATTGTCAGCACCGATATCAACATTCACGGCGGCATCTTGCTCCCCGATATGAGCGAGTCAATTGGCCTGGTCTACTTCCCGATGGTCACTCCCGAGGTGCTGTCGGCCTGGCAGGGGCCGCGCTATGGTGCTTACTCGGCGAGCCCTCTGTACGAGGAGGTGCGGGGTCTGTTTCCTCGGGGAGAACTCTTTTCCAGTGGCAGTGTCTTGCATCCTGCGGTCGATCTGGCGGTCAAGATGGGAGCATCCCGCGTCACGCTACTGGGTGCTGATTTTGCTTTTATTGGCTCGCAAACCCATGCAGGCTGGCCTGCCGGTTTATTGACGCCTGCCAATATGTCCCAGCACTGGGTACTCAATGGCCATGGTCAGCGGGTCACGACCCTGCTCAACTTCCGCAGTTATCTTTGCTATCTGGAGCGTTATATAGCGGCTCATCCCGAGGTGCAATTTTTCAATACCTGCCGGGAGGGGGCTCTGATCGACGGTGCTCCCTATGACCCGGCCTGGCTGACGGAGGCGTCGTCATGAGTAATCCCTATGCAGAGTTACGCGAGCGAAGTCAGCAGACAGCCGCACAATTCCAGTTGTGCCACGATATCGAAGGGGCCTTGGCGCTCGTCGAGCTGGTTGAGTCTATGGTGGCTCTTAGCGCCAGCTTTACCCCCGCCGAGCAGTTGGAGTTTGCCCGTCTGGTCAAGGCAATCCTCGCCTGTCAGGAGCGGCAGGATTGGTTGGGATTGGCCGATTATCTGGCATGGGAGTGGTCTGCCCTGCTGACGAGCGTCGAGCAGCGGCAGGTTAGCTGAGCTGTCGAGTCGTCATAACGCAGTGCTGTTTGGCTTTATTTTTGACTCTGCGTCGAATTTTTGGCTCTTTCTTGCGCCCTCTCTACTGAGTTCTGCCCTGAGCATTGATATAGTAGGTGAGCTGGAACGGTTCACGGTCCGGAGTTTTATCATGCGGTGAGGAAGGGTTGGCAAATGGATGTATTGGGCAACGTATTGATCATTGACGGGAATGAAACGCGTCGGCAGCAGTTGGCGACGATTCTCTCGTTTCTCGGTTGGCAGTGGCAACTGGGTGGTGAAGAGGATTGTCTGGCTTATCTGGATGCCTCGAATCAGCTCTCGGCCGTGCTGCTGGGTGAACTCGCCTCGGTCAATCAGGCCGAATTGTTGGCGCGTTATCCGGGGGTGCCGTTTATCAGCTGTTGCCCAAGTGAGTTGGCGGCTCGCAATCTGATTGGCGTGCTCGATGATCCCTGCACCTATGAGCAACTTACCCGGTTGTTACACTTCTGCCAGTCCTTCAACTCCATGCATCCGGCGCTGCAGGCCAGCGACCACAGCAATACTCTTTTGCGCTTGTTGGTGGGCAAGGGGGATGCCATCCAGAGCGTGCGTCTGCTGATCGAACAGGTGGCCAGCAAGGATGCCAACGTCTTGATCCTGGGCGAGTCGGGCACCGGCAAAGAGGTGGTGGCTCGGGCGATCCATGAACTCTCCTCCCGGGCCTCAGGTCCCTTCGTCCCGGTCAACTGTGGTGCCATTCCCGGCGAACTGCTCGAGAGCGAGCTGTTCGGCCACGAGAAGGGCGCCTTCACCGGCGCCATTACCACTCGCCGTGGCCGCTTTGAGCTGGCCGAGGGGGGAACCCTGTTCCTCGATGAAATCGGCGACATGCCGATGCCGATGCAGGTTAAATTGCTGCGGGTATTGCAGGAGCGGCTCTATGAACGGGTCGGCGGTAGCAAGCCCATCAAGGCGGATGTACGGATCATCGCGGCGACTCACCGCAACCTGGAGCAGATGATCGTCGAACAGAGCTTCCGGGAAGATCTCTATTATCGTCTCAACGTCTTTCCGATTGAGACGCCACCGCTACGCGATCGGGCCGATGATATCCCGCTGCTGCTGCAGGAGTTATTGACGCGCCACAGTGCCGAGCATAAGGCCTGGTTGCGCTTTACCCAACGGGCGATGGAGTCCTTGATGCAGCATGGCTGGCCAGGCAATGTGCGCGAGCTCTCCAACCTGGTTGAGCGGCTGCTGATCCTCTATCCCAACCGTATCGTCGATGTGCGGGATCTGCCGGTGAAGTATCGCTACGGTGGCGACGTCTGGCAGGAAGAGGGGCCGGTCAATGAGCAGGCCGAGCGTGATGCCCTGATTGATGTGCTCTCTGAATCCTTCGAACAACCGGAAGAGCCGATGGGGGATCCCTTTGCCCAGGTCTTGCCGGAGGAGGGGGTCAACCTCAAGGATCTGCTGGCCGAGTTGGAGATTGGCATGATCCGCCAGGCGCTGGAGATGCAAGATGGTGTGGTGGCTCGAGCCGCTGACATGCTCGGCATGCGCCGTACCACCCTGGTCGAGAAGATGAAGAAATACGATATGACGGCTCGGGAAATGTAGTCGTTGTGCATTGATTATTCTAAGAAAAGGCGCTCATTGAGCGCCTTTTTTGTTTTTGGCACGCATATTGAATAAACCCGTATCATCCCTGTCCGCATCGGGTTTCTGACGTATGAAGAACACAGATTGCAGCCGCCATGATGGCGAATTGGTATCCCTGAGCCTGTTTGGCGAGATCTTTGATGAGGTTCCATCCGGACTCATCGTTCTCGATGGTTCTGGGCGCGTTGCCCGTACGAACCGGGCCGCCGAGAGCCTGCTGGGCGAGCCGCTGGAGGGGCGTCCGTGGCGGGAGATCATTCAGCGGCTCTTCTGCCTGCGTCCCGATGATGGTCACGAAGTCTCGCTGCGGAACGGTCGCCGGGTCCAGATCTCGACTCAGCCACTCAAGCAACAGCAGGGGCAACTGATCCAGATCACCGATCTGACGGAAACCCGGCGCCTGCAGGATCAACTCAGCCACATGGAGCGTCTCTCGGCCCTGGGCAAGATGGCTGCTTCCCTGGCTCACCAGATCCGCACGCCGCTGGCGGCCGCCATGTTGTACGGTGCCAACCTGGCCAATCGCACCCTGAGTCATGATGCCAGGGGCAGTTTTCAGAAAAAATTGATGGATCGTTTGCGGGATCTGGAGGGTCAGGTCAGCGATGTGTTGCTGTTCGCCCGGAATGGTGAGCAACAGGTGGTGAGTGTCATCGAACTGACGGATCTGTTAGGCGATCTGGAGCGCGGCGCCGAAGCCATGATGCAGCAGGCCGGGGCGTCGTTGACCATCGAGATGGATCAGCCACCCATTCCGCTGCTGGCCAATGGCCCTGCGCTGGCGAGCGCCATCAATAATCTGTTGGCGAATGCGTTGCAAGCCGGAGCCAAGCGGCTGCTGATTTCAGCCCACCGTGTCGGCGACGAGGTGGTCCTTCGCATCGTCGATAACGGTCGAGGCATGCCGCGTGAGCGTTTGACTCGTATTTTTGAACCCTTCTATACCACGCGCAGCAACGGGACTGGCCTCGGGTTGGCCGTTGTTCAGTCGGTGGTGCATGCCCATCAAGGCAAGATTGAGGTGGCCTCGGTCGAGGGTGAGGGCAGCTGTTTCACGCTGCGTCTGCCTTGCCATCAGAGCGCCACACGTCGCCAAGCGTCCGGAGGTGAAGCATGAGTCAGGCACGCGTTCTCATCGTCGAAGATGATCATGGTTTACGTGAGGCGATTGTCGATACCCTGCTGCTGGCTGGCTACGTCTGTCTGGAAGCCGATAGTGGTGAGGCTGCCTTGCTTGAGTTGAACCGTCAATCGGTTGACATGGTGATCTCCGATATCCAGATGGGGGGGATGGATGGCCATACCCTGCTGAGCAATATCCGGCAAAAGTATCCGCAGACCCCAGTGCTGCTGATGACCGCCTATGCCAACATCGACGGCGCTGTTCGGGCCATGCGTGAAGGCGCCATCGACTATCTGGCCAAGCCCTTTTCGCCAGAAGTGCTGCTCAATCAGGTGAGCCGCTATGTTCCGGCCCAGCGTATCGAGCGCAAGACGCCGGTCTATGGGGATGCCAAGACTGCCGAACTGCTGCAACTGGCGGCTCGGGTCGCTCGTTCGGATGCCACCGTCATGGTGACGGGCCCCAGCGGTACCGGCAAAGAGGTGTTGGCCCGTTATATTCACGATCAGTCGAGTCGCAGCGAACAGCCCTTCGTGGCGATCAACTGTGCCGCGATCCCGGAAAATATGCTTGAGGCCACGCTGTTTGGCTACGAGAAGGGGGCTTTCACCGGTGCGGTGCAGGCTTGTCCAGGCAAGTTTGAACAGGCGCAGGGAGGAACCCTGTTGCTCGATGAGATCACCGAGATGGATCTGTCGCTGCAGGCCAAGCTACTGCGTGTTCTGCAGGAGCGAGAAGTGGAGCGGTTGGGCAGTCGCAAGACGATTCCATTGGATGTTCGCGTCATTGCCACTAGTAACCGCGATCTGCGTCAGGTGGTTGCAGCTGGCTTGTTCCGCGAGGATCTCTTTTATCGTCTGAATGTATTTCCACTGCGCTGGCTGCCATTGGCCCAACGACCGGGCGATATATTGCCCATTGCCGAGCATCTGGTGCAGTGGCACATGACGCAGCAGGGGGGGAGTGTCCCAGTGTTGACCGAGGCGGCTGCCAAACGGCTGTTGCAACACAGTTGGCCAGGCAATGTTCGCGAGCTGGATAATGTCATTCAGCGCGCCTTGATCCTCTGTGATGGTCAATGGCTGCAAGAGAGCGATCTGATCCTCGATGAGCAGGGCTGGCCCATTGAGCTTGCCGATGTCGGCAGTGCACAAGCAGCAGAAGAGGAGGAGGTGTCAGGCTGGGAGCTGGGTGAGCGGTTGCCGGGCATGGAGCGTCTGGGCAATGAACTGCGCCAGCAGGAGCACCAGATCATCCTCGATACCTTGATTGCCTGCCAGGGCAGCCGCAAGGATGTGGCCGAGAAGCTTGGGATCAGCCCTCGCACCCTGCGTTACAAACTGGCCCGCATGCGGGATGTGGGCATCGAAGTGCCCGATTAATCCCTCACTGCAAGCTGGTGGCTGCGAAGTTCGCTCGGAATGCGTCGAGCGAACGTCGACCCTTGTGGTCGGTAGACCTAAAGGGGGCTCATCTGTCGCTTCCTTGAGCTCCTCCCGGATACTCGTCAGCAGGCAAACTGCTATTTCGGCGAGTACGTCATAAAAATCCCACTCTTTCCAGCAAGTTAGCCGTGTTATGCTCCTGACTCATAAACCATTGCTCCTGGCACTTAAATTGCACAAGCAGGGTATATCCCTGAGGTTGTCAATTTAATGTCGCTGTGAGGAGTGGTTATGGACGTGCAAGCTAGCTCTCTGTTTCAGGAGTTTGAAGCCCTACGCTTCGAGGCCCGGAGCTCCAGACCCGAACCTATGAATGGTGCTGTCCAGCAGGATTTTGGACAGGTGCTCAAGGGCGCATTGGAGAACGTCAACTCGCTGCAGGCGGATGCCAACGATCTGCGAACCCGTTTCGATATGGGTGATCGCAGTATCAATCTGTCCGATGTCATGATTGCCGGGCAGAAATCATCCATCGCCTTTGAGGCAACCGTGCAGGTCCGTAACAAGGTGGTCGAGGCTTACAAGACCATCATGAATATGCCAGTGTAACGAAGGGGTAAATCATGGCTGACGAGAAGCGCAATCAACTGATGGTGGCCGCCGGTAGCGAGCCACTGCTGGGCGCCGGGATTGAGGATGTCGCGCCAGCCAAATCTTCCACGTTTGCATTCTTGGGCAATGTGGATGTGATGCGTCAGATTACGCTGATCCTGGGGCTGGCCATCTGTCTGGCTATCGCCGTGTTTATCTTGCTGTGGGGCTCCGAGCCGGAGATGCGTCCTCTGGGGCAGTTTTCCACCACAGAGCTGGTGAAGACCCTGGATTTTCTCGATCAGAAACAACTGGAGTACAAGGTCGAAGGCAGCACGGTTCTGGTGGCGGCCAAGGATTACTCCAACATAGCTCTGCAGCTCAAACGCGAAGGTTTGGCGCAACCCGAACTGCCAACTGGCGACTCATTGCTGTTGAAGGATTCCGGTTTTGGGGTCAGCCAACGGCTGGAGGGGGAGCGTCTCAAGTACAGCCGTGAACAGCAATTGGCGAGCGCCATCCAGCAATACCGCAACATCACCAAGGCGACTGTGTTGCTGGCCATCCCGAAGGATAATGTCTTTGCCCGCAACGAGCGCAAGCCCAGTGCAACCGTGGTCGTGACTCTGGGCACCAGCGGCGCGCTGGCTCAAGAAGAAGTCGACGCCATCGTCGATACCGTGGCTTCGGCAGTCCATGGTCTGGAGCCGAGTCGCGTGACTGTCACCGATCAGAATGGTCGACTGCTGAATTCAGGTTCGCAAGATGCGGCCTCATCGCGTGCTCGTAAAGAGTTCGAGATGCAGCAGAAAAAAGAGCTCGAATACAAGCAGAAGATCGACTCCATCCTGGCGCCGGTTCTGGGGCTGGGCAACTATACCGCCGAGGTGGATGTCAGCCTGG
>JAYRLO010000171.1:0-6506 GCA_041905215.1 Aeromonadaceae bacterium | reverse complement strand
AGATCCTCTATCTGGATGACCACCTGCTAGTGGCCGACAAGCCTCAGTTTCTGCCGGTGATCCCCAGCGGCAACCATGTCGACCAGACCCTGCTCAGACGCCTGAGCCAGCGACTCGGCAACCCGGAGCTGCAACCGATCCACCGACTGGATCGCCACACCCGCGGTCTGGTGCTGTTCTCGGTCAACCGGGCGACGCGCGCCAGTTATCAGGGGTTATTCCGTGATCGGCAGATCCGCAAAATCTATGAGGCGATAGCTCCGGCGCTGCCACACATCCATTTTCCCCATGTGCGGCAATCACGTATCGAGCGTGACGAACGCTTCTTCCGCTCGCGAGAGGTTGCTGGCGTCAGCAATGCCGAGACCCGGATTGACATCATCGATCAGCAAGGGGCCCGCTGCCGCTATCGGTTAGAGCCAGTAACTGGCAAGAAGCATCAGTTGCGCATCCATCTGACCGCGCTGGGAGCACCCATCGAAAACGATGCCTTCTACCCAGAGGTGAACGATGCCCTGGCCGAAGATTACGATCGCCCGCTGCAACTGTTGGCTCGGGAACTCGAGTTTACCGACCCAGTGACGGGAATAAACCATCACTTCATGACTCAACAATCGTTGGCCTGGTGAGGCCATAGCCAAGGAGCTTCAAGATGTTCACGCAAACGGATCTGCAAATCACCCCAACCGAGCTGGTCATCCGCAAGGATCGCTATCAGCGCCGGAATATTTTGAAGATACAGGCGCGGCGCCTCAAATGGCATCAACACCTGGTTCGCATCCTCTCCTACGCACTGCTGCTATCAACCATTGGTTGGGTCGTTCCCTTAGGCAGCGCGTCATCCCTGGGGCTGATCGTCGGTGGCGCCCTGTTTCTGCTCGGTCTGCTCATCGCACTGTTCGGCTCTCGCCCCTATGAATTGCGGGCCGAATTTCGCGGCGACAGCGAAACCGGCCCGCAATGGGTGACACTGGCCCGAGCCTGGCGTCTCGAAGAGATGACGTTGTTTCAGCAACTCACCGCTCAGTTGGCTGACAGCCTGCCGACGCAAGCCCTTAACCAACAAGTAAACCGCTAAAACTGACCGCCTGAGCTGGCAAACCAGCCTCAGGCGGTATCAGCAACCTCAGCGGCGACCGAGCAGATGACTCAGACGAACGCTGGGCCACAGGGCATAAGGACCATCCCCAAGCAGGGCCAGCACCAGTTGGCTGACGGCCCAGAACGCGGGGAACTCCCAGCCACCATTGGGGGAGGAAAACACCCAGCCGTTACCGGCATGCACCACCAAGGCCCCCAGGATCACCGGCAGTTGCAACAGAGCCACCCAACGCACCTGCACCCCAAAAATCAGCAGCAAACCACCACCGGCTTCCGCCGCCATGGTCAGCCAGGCAAAGGCTTCCGGGATCCCCAGCGAGGCAAAGTAGCCCACGGTTCCCGCCGGTGTGAACACCAGGATCTTCATCAGGCCGTGGGCCAGAAACATCACCCCCAGGCTCACGCGCAGCAACAATGCGGCATAATCGGCAGTACGAGTCGTCATTCTATTCTCCATCATCATATTTAATCAGAGGCCTCAGCGGCCGTTTGTGCTGGTGCCAAATTGCACCGAGCGGTGAGAAAAAGAGCCAAATTCAAAACCGGTGACCGGGAAGCTCAGCGCATCGTCAGGCTGGCTGGCGCCCATCGCCACAAACAGTGGCACCAGATGGTCGGCAGTCGGTACCGATTCCTGCGCTCCCGGCGCAGAGGACCAGTCACACAACGCCGTCCAATCCCGCGCCAGCAGCCGCTCGGCCAACCACTCATCGAAGGCCCGCGCCCAAGGAGCCACAACCCCCTCCGGCGTCCACTGCCGCAGGTTGTGCGTCAACAGACCGCTGGTGATGATGAGCACTCCCTCTTCGCGCAGCGGCGCCAGCGTGGCCCCCAGTTGCATCAGGGCTGCCGGATCCTGGCTGGGCAGCGAGATCTGCAACAGCGGCACATCCGCGTCCGGGTAGAGCCCCTGCATCGGGATCCAGACCCCGTGGTCCCAGCCGCGCTCCGGGCGTTCGCCATAGGTTACGCCGGCCTCCTGCAGCAGCTCGCCCACCCGCCGGGACAGCTCAGGGGCCCCAGGCGCCGGATAGCTCAACTGGTAGTAGCTCTCGGGAAAGCCGTAAAAGTCATAGATCAGCGGCTGCGTGTCGGTGGTGCCTAGCATCAGCGGCCGGGTTTCCCAGTGGGCCGAGATCATCAGCACGGCTCGCGGACGAGGCAGCGCCGCCCCCCAGGCTCGCCACTCCGCCAACCGCTGGGGTTGCTCAATCGTCATCGGGCTCCCGTGACCAATAAACAGAACCGGCATCGTAATCTTAATTTCTCCTCTTGGGCTCATTGCCCGATGGAGCCATAATAAGGTTTCCAAATTCCGCGAGAAGACGGCAGATATGGCACTCAAAGTTGATGAAATGGAAACCTTGTCCGGCGCCCTCGACGATGTGCGGACCTTCTGCCGGGTGGTCGAGCTGGGCACACTCTCGGCGGCGGCCCGGGTGATGGGGGAAACCAAGGGCAGCATCAGCCGTCGCTTGCGCCGCCTGGAAGCCAGTCTGGGGCTGCAACTACTGGCTCGTCACCCACGCTCGGTCAGTATCACGGCCGAGGGGCAACTCTTCTATGGCAAGGCTCGGGAGGGATTGTTACTGCTGGATGAGGGGGCCGAGCTGGCCCGCGCCACCCGCAGCGAGCCGCGGGGCACGCTGCGCATCACGGCACCGCTGGATCTGGGTCAGGAGTGGCTACCCCCGCTGCTGGTGGCCTTTGCCGAACAGCATCCACAGATCCGCATCGAGCTACTGATCGGCGATCAACGGCTCGATCTGGCCAGCCACCAGATCGACATAGCGCTACGCGCCACCGATGGTGGGCTGCCAGATATGGGCTACAGCGCCCGCTCCCTGACTCGCTTGACCATGGGCTGGTATGCCGCCCCCGATTACCTGCTACGGGCCGGCACCCCGACCCGACCCGAGGATCTACCCCAGCACGCCCTGGTGCTGATGGCTGGCCCCCACGGCTGTACCATCACGCTGCAACAGAATGCGCAACAGGAGCGGTTGACACTATGGCCCCGCTTGCAAACTCAGGATTACGCCAGCGTATTGCGCCTGACGCTTGCTGGGGGCGGCATTGGTTACTTTCCCGAGCTAGTTGCGGCCGGCTCACTGCAGCGCGGTCTGCTGCAACCCGTCCTGACCGATTGGACCACCAGCGCCGGCGAGCTGTTTCTCATCACCCAGAGCGGCCTGCGCGTCCCGGCCCGGGTGGAAGCCTTCAAGCAGTTTCTGCTGGAGCGGCTAACGCCGCAGTAAGGCACCCCCAAAGCAAAAGCCCGTCACAACGACGGGCTTTTTGATCGGGCCATCAGTGATAGCGCTGATCTCGACTCAGGCCTCGGCCTGCGGCAGAGGCTTGCGAAAGCGCGAGGTGCGCACCGCCAGCCAGACCAGACCCAATGCCGCCCAGATGAGCCCCAGATACAGAGAGCTCAACTCCAGATTCAGCCACAGCACGGCGACGGTGGCAGCCCCACACAGTGGCAGGATCAGATAACGCAGGCGATCGGCCCAGCAGTAGCGTCGCCGCTCACGCACGTAAAACTGGGCGATCACCGACAGGTTGACGAAGGTAAAGGCCACCAAAGCACCAAAGTTGACCAGAGCCAGGGCGACATCCAGATCGAAGGAGACAGCCGATAGAGCCACGCCGCCCACCAACATGACATTGACCGCCGGCGTGCGCCAGCGCGGATGGACATAGCCGAAGAAGCGCTCCGGCAGCACGGTATCGCGCCCCATCACATACAGCAGTCGTGACACCCCGGCGTGTGACGCCAAGCCAGAGGCCAACACGGCCACAGTCGTAAAGACCAGAACGACCGACTGGAACAAGGCACCACCGACGTATAGAGCAATCTCCGGCAGCACGGCATCAGGTTGCTGGAACCGCGAGATGTCCGGAAAGAACAACTGCAGGAAATAGGCAACGCTGATGAAGATCACGCCGCCGATCAGAGCCGTCAGAAAGATGGCTTTCGGTACCACGCGGGCCGCATCGGGGGTCTCTTCGGCCAGATTGCTGATGCCATCGAAGCCAAGAAATGAAAAGCAGAGCACGGTAGCACCGCCAATCAACAGCAGCGGTTGGGCATCCACACTATAAAAAGGACGCAGGCTGGCGAGAGTACCCAAGCCCTCCCCCTGATAAACACCGTGGGCAATCAGGCCGATGAACACCAGGATGATGGCGATCTGAATGGCCACGATCAGGCTGTTAAAGTTGGCCACCAGATTGATGCCGCGCAGATTGAACAGCGTCATGATGGTCACCAGCCCGAAGATGAAGTAGGCCGCGGGAACTCCAGGAAACATGGCCGTCAGATAGATTTTCGCCAGCAGCATGTTGATCATCGGCATGAACAGATAATCGAGCAGCGAGGACCAGCCGACCATGAAGCCGATGTAGGGGTTGAAAGCCTTCTGCGCATAGGTATAGGCCGATCCCGCCGACGGGAAGCGACGCACTAGGGCGCCGTAACTCAGTGCGGTAAAGAGCATACCGATAAGTGCCAGCAAGTAAGAGGTTGCCACGTGACCGACCGTCATCTCGGTGACGATACCAAAGGTGTCAAACACCGCCATCGGCGTCAGATAGGCCAGCCCCATCATCACGACTTGCCACAGACTCAGGCTCTTGCGCAGCCCGGGGCGCTTCATGCTCGTCGATTCAGTCATGACGACCTCCGTCGGCACGAGTGCCACCAAAGACCATCAGGGGTGACAGCATGTGAGCCGCCAAGTCCAGACCGAACGGTCGCAACCGCAGTGAGTGACACATCGGATTTCCTCTTGCTCTATGGATTCGTTTTTGGCACAACGGCACACGAATCGGCTTATCGTCTCCGGTTACAATGACCGGCCTCGGTAAATGACAGAAATGAAAAAAACGGCCCCCACAGGGAGGTCGTTTTTGCGGGCGCTATTTTGCCCCAGAATGATCCGCAATGACACCCTTTCACAGCACCAAATCACTCATTTTTTATACGATTGAAGCCCTATCCTTCCCGTCTCGGCACCCCTAGGTAAAATTCTCAACAGGATGCGGGATCTGGGCCAAACACAAGATTGGTTGATCGCTAAGGTGTTTGTTTTTTGAGCAGAAAATCAAAAAACATAAGCTGACTCACTATCCTGTGGCAATATCCTGCAAAGCAGTCACCCTCACTCTCGCAACAGCTTACACTCAACACTAAGATGCGTGAGCGCCACCCAGGTCTATTCGCCACATGACCAGACCTTGCAAGTTTGTTTTTTGGAGTTGTATTAAATGGAAGCCGTCGACCCTGTCACCCCCCAGCCCAACGAGCCGAGGATGGATCCGCTATCCAACCCTCCCCCTGCTGCAACGGCTGAGGCGACGAGCACAGTGACCACGCATGGATCCACCACCACTGAGGCGGAAGCTGGAGCGACATTGCCACCCCCAGCGGGTGAAACCCAGCGCGCGGACAAGCCTCAAGATCCACAACCCCATCCAGACCATCGGTTTTCCATCTGGCACCTGCTGCAGAGCCTGCTACGCATCAGCCTGCTGGTGCTCCTGCTGGCAGCGTTGGCGGCCCTGGCCCTTGAGATGCGCACCTCCTGGCTGCAATCTTTCCTGTTACCACCTTACGCCAAGAGCCTGACCTGGCAAGTCGCCGCAGGCCCCAGCGATGCCATCGTATTTCCCGCCACGGGCCCCTACGATCAACGACTCGGCTATGCCGCCCTGGGACGTTTCATCACCCGGCTGAACGAACGTGGCTATGCCGTCACCGCTCAGAGCCGCTTTTCGGCGCCACTGCTCGATTACAGCCAACTGGGGCTGTTTCCTCCCTATCGAGAAAAAAGCCAAGCGGGTCTAACGCTATACGATTGCCGCCGTGAGCCGCTGCATGTCAGCCGCTATCCGTCCCATCAATTCGTCGATTTTGCCGCGATCCCGCCGCTGACACTGACCGCCCTGCTCTACATCGAGAACCGGGATCTGCTCGACAACAACATTCCACTGACCAATCCAGCCGTCGACTGGCCCCGCTTTCTCAATGCGGCCCTCTCTCAACTGGGTAAGAAGGTGGGCATGGCAGACCATGGCTCCGGTGGCAGCACTCTAGCCACCCAGATGGAAAAGTTCCGCCACTCACCCGAAGGGCGCACCAACTCCGGCAAGGAGAAGCTCCGTCAGATGGCGAGCGCCTCGGTGCGCGCCTATCAGCAAGGACCGCTGACCCTGGGTGCACGCCAGCAGGTAGCGCTGGACTATCTCAACTCGGTGCCCCTGGCGGCTGCACCTGGTTACGGAGAGGTCCACGGTCTTGGTGACGGTCTGCATGTCTGGTTTGGTGCCGATGTCGATCAGAGCTATCGTCTGCTGGCCGACCCCATGCCAGATGCTCAAACTCTGGCCGGTCAGGGATT
>JAYRLO010000170.1:0-6541 GCA_041905215.1 Aeromonadaceae bacterium | reverse complement strand
AGGCCGCCTGAGCAATCTGCTCAGGGGATGCTCGAGCACTCAGAGTGTCCATCTGGCGAGATTTGCTGATATCCCAGTTCTGGCAAAAGCGGCAGGTCAGATTGCACCCGGCGGTACCAAATGACAAAACCGGGGTGCCAGGCAGGAAATGAAACAGTGGTTTCTTTTCCACCGGATCGATGCAAAAACCGCTGGAGCGCCCATGGGTCGTCAATACTATTTCGCCGTGATCCGCCATGCGTACGAAACAGACGCCCCGCTTACCATCCCGCAATTGACAGAGTCGCGGGCAGAGGGTGCATTCGACTCGCCCATCATCGAGAGCTCGCCAGTATCTGGTTTCACACTTTTCGTTGATTTCTGACACAAGCCACCTCCTAGCCACTCTATAATTCTAGGGCACGGAGCAAAACTCCACCCCGGTGGCCCTAATAAGGAGTGCTGATGAGCAAGATCCGCCAACCCGCTGTCGCCGGGCATTTCTACCCGGCTGAGGCTGCCGAACTGCAAACCTGGCTCGCAGAACTGCCGGTCGCTGAACCGCTTGAGTTTTATCCGCCGCGCATGCTGTTGTTGCCACACGCCGGCTACTACTATTCGGGCCAACTGGCCGCATTGGGAGTCAATCAACTACCAGCTGGGCGCTACCAGCGAGTCATCTTGCTTTCGCCAGCCCACCGGGTATCGGTTGAGGGCATAGCCCTGCCCGCCGCTGACTGCGAAGCCTTCACCACGCCGTTAGGTCGCGTCCCCCTGGATCGGAACATGCTGGATCGACTCGCCACCCAAAAAGATACCCATTGCTCGGAAATTGCACACCTTCATGAACACGCCGTCGAGGTTCAGTTACCACTGCTGCAGCATCAACTTGGGGAGTTTTTACTGGTTCCCTTGATCGTTGGCCGTTGCCAACCCAGACGTCTGGTTAACCTGTTGCGCCCTCTGATGGATGAACAGACGCTCGTGCTGATCAGCAGCGATCTGAGTCACTACCTCAGTTATCTGGAGGCTCAACATCAGGATGCGGTCACCCTCACCCAGATCATGGCCTTGGAGCCCAACCTGCAACCGGAGCAGGCCTGTGGCAGTTATGCCATCAACGGTGCTCTGTTATTGGCACTCAAGCTGGGCTGGCGCCCCCGTCTGCTCGGTCAATACAACTCGGGCGACGTGGCTGGTGACAAACTGAAGGTGGTTGGCTATGCCGCAATCGCATTCTACCCCTGAGTTTGGCTCAGGCCTCGACGTCAATGAGCAGGCCGCCATGCTGCGCATCGCCCGTCTGGCCATCTGTAGCCACTGGCATCCGGAACGCCTCGGCGAGTTGGTTCTGGCTCAAGAGCGGCTCGCCAATGCTCAGCAGCCCATGGCCTGCTTCGTGACACTGCACAAAGCAGGTGAGCTACGCGGCTGTATCGGCTGCCTGGAAGCCGACAAACCGCTTGCCGCAGCTCTGGTCTATTTCGCCCGGGCAGCGGCCTTCAGTGATCCACGATTCGCGCCTCTGGATGAAGAGGAGCTTGAGTCATGTCTCATCACCATCTCGCTACTCGGCCCTTTGTTACCGATCCCGGCCACCACTCGTCAGCAACTGTTAGAAGCTCTAGAACCCACGCGAGATGGTCTCTGGCTGCAATCACCGGGGCATAGGGCCACATTCCTGCCAGCCGTATGGCGAGAGCTACCCGATGCCAATCAGTTCCTGAACCAGCTTCTGCGCAAGGGAGGATGGCCTACTAACAGTTGGCCGACATCGTTGCAGGGCTTCCGCTATCAAACCCTCGAGTTTGGTGAATCCGGGCAGTAAGCACGGAGCACTGCCGGATGGACTGCCGAGTTTATCTTTCGAGGACACAGAGCCCGTCAAGCACAACGCCAGGGGGCTCCAGCCCCCACGCGAATGACGGAACCAATGATATGAGGCTGAGTCGTCCTATTCGACGCCCCGATGACGCCAAACCAGCAGAGCGACACCAACCAGAGCCAGCAGATTGGGATAGAGAAACAGACGAGGCATTTGCTGGGTCAACAAAGCATCTGTCAGCCCACCCAACACAATGAAAGACAATCCAGCCACAAGCAGGGCATAGATGATGCGAGCATTGATACCGCGACGCTGTGGCCGCCACCACTGACGTCGCATCACCATCAACGGCAGGCCGACCAGAGCCACTAAGAGCACCAGAGCCACGGGTTTAATGCTGGTCACCAGTAGCAACTCGCTCGCCCCCCATAACAGAACGACCAGGACTAATGCCAGACTGAGCAACCACCAGATCGAGGGACCAGATGAGCTCTGCCCTCCCTTGGACGACGGACGACTCGCATGCATGGAAACTCTCCTACCTGGAATGATCATGTTGATATGCTAGCGAACTGCTTCGATAAGACCTTTGAACAACTGCACACTTCTCTTCTTCGTTAGAAGCCACCTAGCCCAAAGAGGCTCCGGCGCCGTCCGATCCCCTCAATCAACGAGCAGAGCATTCATAACTCTCTGTTTAATTGAGGTTTATGTTTAACTCCGGATTACATCAACCAAATAGGGTAAATGTTGTTATTCTGTAGGGAAAACTACCTGTTCATGAGGTTTTCCTTTCCGCCACAGGCCAATTCTCCAGTTCGGCCCCTACAATCAGAGGTGACGGCATGCATCATTCACTCCCCCTAATCACGACACTGGTGGGCTCTCTTTTGCTCGCCTTCCTCTTCGGCATGATCGCCCATCGCCTGCGGATCTCCCCCATGGTTGGTTACCTGCTGGCCGGCATTCTCAGTGGCCCCTTTACCCCGGGTTTCGTTGCCGATTCTGCTCTGGCGCCGGAGTTGGCCGAGCTCGGAGTCATCCTGCTGATGTTTGGTGTCGGTCTTCACTTTTCACTCAATGATCTGATGGCCGTCAAGCGCATCGCGGTACCTGGCGCCGTAGCCCAGATATCGATCGCCACCCTACTGGGCATACTGCTGGCCTCGGTGCTCGGTTGGTCACTGCTCGCCGCAACTGTCTTCGGGCTGTCACTCTCAGTCGCCAGCACCGTCGTACTCCTGCGAACACTGGAGTCACGAAACATGGTTGAAAGCCCTGAGGGGAAAGTTGCCGTGGGCTGGCTGATCGTCGAGGATCTGGTCATGGTGTTGGCACTCGTCTTACTGCCGCTATTGGCCAACCTGTCGGAGGGTGATGGCGGTGGTTCTGACTGGGGGGGGCTAATCGGTGAGGTAGCATGGACCCTCGGCAAGGTGAGCACCTTCATCATCATAATGGTGGTGTTCGGGCGTCGCTTTATTCCGTGGCTGCTGGCGCGAAGCGCAGCCACGGGCTCGCGTGAACTCTTCACCCTGGCCGTACTGGCAATTGCGTTGGGTATCGCCTTCGGTGCCGTCAAACTATTCGATGTCTCGTTCGCTCTTGGCGCCTTCTTCGCCGGGATCGTCCTCAACGGCTCTGAGCTCAGTCACAAGGCGGCCAACGACTCCATGCCCTTTCGCGATGCCTTCGCGGTGCTTTTCTTTGTCTCGGTGGGCATGCTGTTCAACCCGGCCATCCTGCTGACAGCTCCGCTGGCGGTGCTGGCCACCATCGTCATCATACTCTTTGGTAAATCGTTGGCAGCGTACGTTATCGTCCGTCTATTCGGTCACGAAAGACACATGGCGCTGACCATCTCGGCCAGCCTGGCACAGATCGGTGAATTCTCGTTCATCCTGCTCGGTCTGGGCATCACCCTCAACCTGCTGCCACCCCAAGCCCGGGATATAGTCCTGGCTGGAGCCATCTTTTCGATTCTGATCAATCCATTTTTGTTTGCCTGGCTGGATCGTCTCGAAGCCAAGTGGACGCCAACACCCCAACCGGATCCAACCACAGAGCCGGAAATCTCGGCCGATAAGGTCGTCTTGGTTGGTGGAGGCCGTATCGGTGGCCGCATCGCCAAACAGCTACGTGATCAGCAAGTGCCACTCGTCATCGTCGAGAGCGATCCGGGCCAGGTCGAACGGCTGCG
Organism: Aeromonadaceae bacterium; assembly: GCA_041905215.1. GTDB lineage: Bacteria > Pseudomonadota > Gammaproteobacteria > Enterobacterales > Aeromonadaceae > Pseudaeromonas. The sequence goes on along the minus strand of JAYRLO010000170.1, from coordinate 2,537 downwards.
CACTCAAGGGTTCGAGGTTGTACTCGGCAACGCCGTACTCCCGGAAACCCTGCAAGAAGCAGGCATCCAGGAGGCCTGCGTGCTGATTATCGCAATCCCCAACAGCTTCGAGGCGGGTGAAATCATAGCGACTCAGCGAGCCCTGTCACCCACCCGCTCAATCCTGGCCTGCGCCTACTTGGGCGACGAGATCGCCTGGCTCGAAAAACAGGGAGCCACTCAAGTAGTCAACGGCGCCAGCGAAGTAGCCAATCGACTGCTCAGCCTGCTGCCTGCGCACAGAGGAGTCCGGCAAAGTGAGGCCGTCACCGGGAGCCATGCAAAATCGCATTGACAAGCCCGCAGGCAACGGGTCTAATGCGCGCCACGCCCGGATAGCTCAGTCGGTAGAGCAGCGGATTGAAAATCCGCGTGTCCTTGGTTCGATTCCGAGTCCGGGCACCATATAAAACAAGGCCTTGCAGCAATGCAGGGCCTTTTTGCTATGCGCGTCTGGTCGAAATCTGGCGACTTCCGGTCTGCCTAGAGCACCGGACTGAAAATCCGCGTTCCGCAGATAAGATCACGACCACGGCAGATAGACTTCATCCACTCGGCTTCAATTTGAACAATAAATGACCGGTTGGAGACCAGAGTTGAAAATCCGCGTGTCCTTGGTTCGATTCCGAGTCCGGGCACCATATAAAACAAGGCCTTGCAGCAATGCAGGGCCTTTTTGCTATGCGCGTCTGGTCGAAATCTGGCGACTTCCGGTCAGCCTAGAGCACCGGACTGAAAATCCGCGTTCAACGGATCAGGTAATTGCTTCAGTAAAATAGTTCACTGTAACCCCTCCCTCGTGACACAACCTGACAAACCCTCATACTAGAATTCAATCATCAAGACGGATAACTATTTGACTTAGTTAACAAATCACCGCATTGGGGCATTGCATTCATCCTGTGAGCCATGCAGAGTGTTTGTACTAAATCAACCGTCTAATATGTTCAGGATGACGGATTAGACAATGACAACAACAAAACATGAACTGCTGGCAGACCGGCTAGCCAGGATACTGATACATCTCTATCAGGGTGCAGTCCTGACCAAGGAGCAGTTGGCGGAAGAGTTCAATGTTACAACCAGAACCATCTATCGTGATCTAGGAAGACTTGGCCCCATTCTCGATGAGTTGCCTAACGGCTCCTACCAACTTGCCACTCAATACAAGGGGAAACTGAGCCCAAATGACTTGCAACAGTTTGCAAGCATTGTTGGTGTAAAAAATCTATTCCCTAGCAATGATCCTCGATTTCTTCTTGCGCTTTTGGACACCATGACTGGCGGGAGCTACTTGGTTAAAGGGATGCATTACGAAGACACCATCGGCAGCAAGGAGTTGATGAGCAAAATTGACTCATCAATAAGCAGCCACCATGAATGCCAGTTTGAATACAATCAAAAAACGCGGACAGTAAAACCCTACAAAATAATCAACAGCAAGGGCATCTGGTATCTTGCTGGAATCGAAGGCAAAGACCTAAAAGCCTTTAACATCTCCAAGATCGACAGTTTTAACAAGTTAGAGAAAGTATTTCTTCCTGAGAATATCATCACCGAGCAGGTACAGAAGGAAGACGGGATATGGTTTAGCCAGGAAAAAACCGAAGTTATTCTTAATGTATCAAAACATGCCGCTTATTATTTTTCACGTCGTATATTATTCCCACACCAAGAGATTATAAAAAATCTTGATGATGGCGGTTTATTGATATCGTGCAAAGTAGGAACACAAAAACAACTATTCCCACTTGTTCAATATTGGATGCCACATGTATCTATTGTTAATCCAACTGAATGGCATCATCAATTATTATCCAACATCAAAAGTTATATAGATAAACACTAACCAAAAAAGGAGTTTGACATGGGATTTTTTAAAGCTTTAGGTTATGTCGCAGCTGGCGTAGGCGCAGTTGTATTAGCACCAGCGACCGGAGGGGGATCACTCGCTCTAGCAATCGGAGCTATGGGAACCACTACTGCAGCAGGATTAGCAATAGGCGCAACAGCAGGCGCCGCTGCAGCTGCTATTGACCACTCAGTAAGCTCCAAAGAAACTAACTATCAAAAAGGGTACTCACATGGGGTGGAAGTCGGCACTAAGGCTGGCGAGGCAAAGGCTCAAGAAAAATATGAAAAAGAAATAGTTAACTTAACAAGCAAGCTCAAATCTTATCATGATGCAGATAAGAAGGTTTTAGCACTATTTGCCGTTGGATTGGCAGTGGCAAATTGCGATGGCGATTTTTGCGTTTCCGAGAAAAAAGAGCTTAATGAGCTAATTCTTGGTCTAAGCAATGAAACAAAGAACAGCGCATTTATCAAGACTCTAACGCAACTAGAAAGCTCACCACCCAGCTTTGATAAGGCGACAGATATTGCTCTAGCTGCTGGCGTCACAAAGGATATGATTGATTCCGTGATTGATGCGATAGTTAAGGCTGATGGAATAATTTCATCAGACGAAAAATATCTTATGCACTACTGGAATGCCT
>JAYRLO010000169.1:0-6551 GCA_041905215.1 Aeromonadaceae bacterium | reverse complement strand
GTGCGGATCCGCTTGCCACGAACGATCTCGTTGCCAATCAGATCGTCACCAATCTGCTGGATGCGGGCCTTCGTCTGTACGGGGGGGGTGACCGAGTCAATCTGGATGCCGGCAGGCTGCGAGATCTTGAGGCGATAGAGTGCGACCTGCCCAGGCCAGAGGTCGAGGCGATCCAGCGATACATCAACCACCTGGGGCTCTGTTTCGGGTGGTATCCCCTCCTGCACCCGGAGGTCAATAGCCTGACTGCGCAGTCCGGAAACGGTTAATGCCGGTATTTGTTGCTGCCCTGGCTCTAACGGCAACAGGGGGATCTGCCATTGACTGAAGAAACGGCCATTGCGACTAAGTTCGGCAAACTTCAATTCACCGACGATAAAATTTTTAAATAGGGGGCGAATATCCAGTGCGCTGACATCCAGTTTGTCGTCGGCGGTGATGGTCAACAACACGCTCTGTTGGTGGTACATCCGCGTCATGTCGCTGTGACTTTCTACCCGCTCCAGAGCCATGCAGGGTAGGGTGTAGAGAGATAAAAAGACCAGCAACATTCTCACCATGTCTGTGCGGGCTCCTGCTTTAAACGGTGCTGTTGTTGCAGCCGTAGACGGTTCTTCATCAAGTTACCCGGCTCTTCGGCCACCAGATCCAGAAGATCTGCGGATGAAGCCGCGTGAGTCGCTTTCTCGGAGGGGGCTTGCTGGATCTTGCTCTGTTGTGCCTGTTGCTGTTGCAGCCAGCGGGCGACCAGGGTGCGGTTATAGAGGGCATCGTGCAAGTTGGGCTCGAGCCGCAAGGCGTGATCGTAGGCTTCCAGAGCTGCAGCAAACTCCTGCTGTTGGGCCAGCGCATTTCCCAGGTTATACAGAGCCTCGGGTGTTTCCCCTGCCTCTTGATAGGCGGCTGCCGCATCGGCGTAGCGACCGGCTCTGAACCAGGCATTGCCGCGCCAGAGTGGATCGGTAAATTCCTCGGCCGCTGCTACAAACTCGCCCTGACGATAGAGCTCCATTGCTTCGCCCGCTTCGGACCGGGGGGCATGACCCACAGAGATGGCAAGGAAGACGAGAAAAAACCAGCCCCGGCGGAAGGCAAAGACCAGCAGCAAGAGCGGCACCATCAGCCAATAACCGAGATCGATGGGCCGGAGTTGTTGCTGGCCGCTTTGTTGACCCTGCCCGTGTGGCGTATGCAGTAGAGTTTCCAGATTGGCGGGATTGGCGTCGGAACGCACCAGGTGCCCACCACTGTCCTGGGCCAGAGTGGCCAGTTGGGAAAGATTGCTACGAGCAACAACCAGTTGCCCTTGCCGATCCTTGAACAGTGAGCCGTCCTTGAGGCGGATCGGGGCTCCCGACTGGGTACCGGTGGCTAGGATATCGATGGGCAGCTTGCGCGGTTGCAGCAGGTTGGCGATCGACTTCCCCTGACGAGCGTCGAGATCATCGGTGACCAGTAATAGGCGAACGCGCTGACCTGGGTGATGATCAGCCATCTCCAGCGCCAACTGGATGGCGGCGACCGGATCAGATCCGCCGACCGGCATGACATCCGGCTCCAACTCGCGTAGCAAAAACTGGAGTGTCTGATGATCATCGGTCGGTGGGGTGATGACATAGGCATCGCCGGCAAACGCGATCAGCGCGATACGCTGCCCCTGAGCCTGTTCGAGCAGATTGAAGAGCTGGTAGCGGCTGTTCAACAAACGCGATGGCGGAACATCATCAGCCAGCATGGAGCGTGAGGTATCCAGCATCCAGATCCAGACATCGTCGGTCTGATAGAGGGCATCGGCTTGGCGGTGAGCCGGGCCACTGAGCGCCAGGACTCCCAGGATCCAGGGCAGTAACAGCCACAGGGCGACAGGACGCCGACTCTCGTTTTGTTGCTGGCCTCGTAGATAGCGCAAGATGGACTGGCGAATGAAGTTCTGTCCGGTGTGGTGTTGCCGCCAGTGCCAGTAGACCAGCAACAGCGGTAGGCCTAACGCCAGCAGCCACCAGGGGCGAAGTAGGGTCCAGTCAGCCATGGCGACGTCTCACGAAAAAAGCCAGCAACAGAGCCAGCAGCAGGGCCATCGCCAGTGGGTAGGGGTAGAGCTCTTGTCGCGGCTGGTAAAAGCGCTGGCTGGTCTCCATGGGCTCTAACTCGTCGATGGCTTGATAGATAGCGGCCAATGACTCCGGGTCTCGGGCCCGAAAATATCGGCCACTGGTTTCGCTGGCGATCTGTTTCAAGGTGGCTTCATCGAGATCGGCGGCTGGATTGATGTCGCTGGTGGCCAAGGGATCATCGATTGGAACTTCAGAGCCCAAGCCTATGGTGTAGATCCGCAACTCTTGCTTGGCGGCCAGCTTGGCCGCAGCTACCGGAGAGATGGTCCCCACGGTGTCCCGGCCATCGCTGAGCAGGATTAGCAGCTTTTGCCGACTACCTTCATCGCTGAAGCGTTTGATGGAGAGTCCGATTGCTTCACCAATCGAGGTGAGATAACCCGCCATACTGAAATCCAGCTCGTCAATGAAGCTTTGCAAGGTCTGCCAGTCGCTGGTGAGTGGTGCCATCAGATAGGCGTGGTCGGCAAACAGGATGAGACCAATGCGATCGCCCGCCCGTTGGGCGACAAATTGTCGCAACTGGCGTTTAACGACGCTCAGGCGATTGACCGGACGTCCGTTGTCCAGCATGTCGACAGTTCGCATACTATCCGAGAGATCGATGGCCAGCATCAGATCCCGATGGGGTTTTTCCAGCGGAACCGGCTCTGACAACCAGACTGGACGCGCTAACGCCAGCAGTAGTGCTCCCCAGGCCAGCAGGGCCACTAACAGCAAGGAGTGGCGTTGATGCGGGCCGTGCAAGCTCAGATGAGGCAGGGTAGCAACATAGAGCGGCTTGAGCTCCTGCCGGTGTGCAGGCCACAGGCGTACCAGCAGTGGCAGCGGCAGTAACAGCAGCATCCAGGGCCAACTCAGCGTGAACATAGCCGCCTCCGGATCTGGCCGCGTAACCAGCGCTGGCTCTCGACGAACAGTGCTTGCCGCTCATGCATCGACAGTTGGGCCGTGCCGTAGGTCCAGTCATCCCAATGCTTGGCGTATTGCAAGAAACGACTGTGACTCGAGCAATCTAAAAAGGTGAGCCAGGCAACCCCATGGAGCGGGGCGACCTCGTGGTGGGGCCAGAGCAACAGGGCCGTGCCCTTGAGCCAGAGATTCAAGGCGGGCATGAAATCGTCGGGTTGTCGGGTTAGCTGATGCAGTTGGCGATAGGCGCGAACCAGGGGCCATAGGCGGTATGCCAGGCCGATCAGCAAGCAGCCAAGCAGCAGGCTGATTATCAAGGTGCCATGGTCAGCGAGCCAGCCTTCGGCCGGTGGTGCTCCTAGATGAATGTCTTTGAGTTGCTGCAGCGGAAAACTCACGAGGCCTCCTCGCGTCCTGCAGTCGTCGGTCGGCTGGTATCCAGACAGTAATAGCGCAGTGTCGATTCGCGCAGTCGGCGTGCAATGCTGTGTTGACGATGCATGCCGACCTGGCGGTAGTGCCGCACGAATTGCTGATCATGACTGGTCAGATAGCCTTGCTGGCGTCCATTATCGGCGGCCAGGGTCCCTTGGCCTATCAGTTGGACCTCCAGGCGGTCGATGACTTGATAGCCATAGACCTGATGAGACTTATTCAGGCGTTTGAGCCAGAGCCAACTGGTATCGTCCATATGATAAAAGTCACTGATGACATGGATCAAACTGCCCGGTCGTACGGTCCGGCTCAAGAGTTTCAGCCCCTCGGTCATGCCGATCAAATTATCGGGGCGGTTTTGACCGACCTGATAGGCCTGCAACAATTTTTGCAGCCAGAGCAATAGGTCTTTCCGTCGCCCGGCAGGCGGATGACGCATGGGCTCGTCCCCCAACAGGATGAGCCCGCCCACCTTATCGCCTTCACCGAGAGCCTGCCAGGAGGTAGCCGCCGCCAAGATAGTGGCCAGTCGCGCCTTGAGCTGGCCTCGTGAGCCAAAATACATGGTTGGATCGAGATCCAGCAGGGTATAGACACAGCGATCCCGCTCTTCGCGAAACAGTTTGGTGTGGGGTTTGCCGGTGCGCGCCGTAATCCGCCAGTCGATGCTGCGCACATCATCACCGGAGAGATAGGGCCGTACCTCGGCAAACTCCATGCCTCGTCCCTTGCTGCTGGCCTGATGCATGCCGGTGCGCCGCCCACTAACCTGACGAGACGGCAGCAACTGCGCCAGGGTTGGTGGTCGCAGCAACTGCTCCAGGCTCAACGCGATACCATCGCTCATGCCACGACGACTCGCTGTAACAGGCGGGCAATCACCTTGTTGGCATCAATGCCATCGGCTTCGGCCTCCATACTCAGGATCAATCGATGCCGTAAAATGGGGTAGGCACAGGCTTGCACATCATCCGGCGTCACAAAGTCACGGCCTTGCAACCAGGCTCGAACCCTGGCGCAGCGGGCCATGGCCATGGTCGCCCGCGGACTGGCGCCATAGCTGAGCCAGCGGGCCAGATCGGCGTCAAAGCCCAGAGGGCGGCGCGTCGCCATGACCAGGGTCACGATGTAGTTTTCGATGGCTGGGGCCAACTTGACGCGCAGCACCTCCTGCCGGGTCGCAAACAGCTGTTCTTGCGTCAGGCGGGGTGGCGTCGGCTCCGCCTGTTGCGCACATTCGGCGTAGTTAAGGCGCAGGATCGCCAATTCGGTATTGGCGTCCGGGTAGTTCAGTTGCAGATGCAACATGAAGCGGTCGAGCTGGGCCTCTGGCAGCGGGTAGGTGCCTTCCTGCTCGATCGGGTTCTGCGTGGCCATGACCAGGAACAGATCCGGCAACTGATAGCTCTTGCGCCCTATGGTAATTTGATGTTCGGCCATCGCTTCGAGCAGGGCGCTTTGCACCTTGGCCGGAGCCCGGTTGATTTCGTCGGCCAGCAGCAGATGATGGAATAGCGGGCCAGGTTGAAAGACGAAACTACCATCCTGGGGGCGATAGATGTCGGTGCCGGTCAAGTCGGCGGGCAGCAGATCCGGGGTGAACTGGATACGGTGAAAACGCCCCTCGATGCAATTGGCGAGCATTTTGATGGCTCGGGTTTTGGCCAGACCAGGCGGCCCTTCGACCAGAATATGGCCATCGGCGAGTAGAGCAGTCACGAGCCCATCGACCAACTCAGGTTGTCCCAACACCTGATCATTGAGATAGGATCGCACTGCGTTTATAGCTTGTCTCGACATATCAACGCCTTAGTTCATCCTTAAACCTGAGTATCTTACTACCTGCGGGGCAGATTGGGCATGTGGCAGTGCATCACATTGTGAGCCAGAGTCCACCGACTGGGAAAACAGCCCACACAGAGGCAATGCTTGTCAGTTAAGAGGCTCGGGAGAGTCACCCTCTCTCGCCAACTCGCCGTAAACCCTTCTATGGGGGCTCGATGGTGGCATCCTTGCCACCAACGGTTGGCTCAAAAGGCTATCTCTCCTTCGCTAACTGACTGGCATTTCCACGCAGAGGCAATGCTGTTTCCGTAAGGAAGGGGGCCATGCCGGGGTCGCCGTGGGCCCAGGCATGGCTTGCTCGTCGTTGGCATCAGATGTTGCAGAACTTGCGACTGTGGCGCTGGAATAGCTCCAGATCCTCGATCGCCTCGCCATCGAGAATGTGCTCACCCTGCTGATGTTCATCGCCGTAGCTGCAGAGGATCACGCGATCGGCCTGGCTGCTGCGCAGTGATCGCAAGAAGCGAACCAGTTCGGCGCGACTCATGGCGGCAAGCGCCTCGGCGACTCTCTCGCGCTGATCAAAATGGAAATCGCGGCTGCCAATGCTGACCCATAGACGTTGGCTGCGTGTTCGCAGGTTGGCGTCTTTTTCTGTCAGCTGGCTGAGCAACCCCTGTTTGCTCTCTTGCCAGGCTTGTTCCGACAGCTCCATCAGCACTAGATAGAAATCATCGATGAAGAGTTCGATGGCATCGAGCAGAGCCTGCGGGCCGGCCACCGGTGATTGAACATAGAGGATCAGCCCAGGATGGCGATTGAGTGGCAAGTTACCGGTACCGACCACGTAACCAAGCTGTTGCCGAGTTCGCAGTTCATGGAAGAAGGTCGATGCCAGCATATGGTTGGCCAACGTGAAATAGGCGATTTCCCGCGGATGGGTGGTGGGGGATTGATAGTAGATCAGCAGGGCCGAGTCTTGATGCGGGCAGCTCAACTCCCGACGCAACGTGCCGCGCTGGCTGATATCGACCAGGCGCCGGCGGGTCTCGCGACTTGGCAGACTCAGTGGCGTGAGCTCTCGCTCCAGCAGACCGGCGATCTGGCGAACCTCCGCTTCTAACCAATCTCCGTGGGCCAGTACCTCAAGATGCACGGCCTTGTAGAGTTGGCGTACAAATTCGGGCATCTGATCGTGGGTCAGCTCGGCCAGATGAGGAATCAACTGCTCGACAGGCGGATTATTGGGTTGCAGCACCGAGGTCAGATGGCTTAACAGCTGCGAGATCGGACGCGCCTTGTTCT
>JAYRLO010000168.1:560-6573 GCA_041905215.1 Aeromonadaceae bacterium | reverse complement strand
CCACGCTACGTCGAACCAGGAGCATGACCATGAAAAACATCCTCAAGAGCGTCAATGAACTGTTGAACAGCAACTCAGGCAACCAGGGTATTGCACCAGCTACCCGCAGCTACTTCTTCAGCTACCAGCGTTAATCGATCCGCCACGCTACGTCGAACCAGGAGCATGTCCATGAAGAACATCCTCAAGAGCGTCAATGAACTGTTGAACGGCAGCTCAGGTAACCAGAGTATTGCACCGGCTACCCGCAACTACTTCTTCAGCTATCAGCGTTAATAACTAATATTTCCCCCGACTGGGTCAAGCCATCCAGTTCTCACCACGCCGCCTCATTTCAGCTCGCGCTCGCCAAAACACATCATCTGAGCGCCATTTATTGCCTCTGTTATTCAACTCAGTTCCCAGACCATATTGCGCCCATGGCGACTCAAACCACTGAGCTCGATGTTCACCGAGTGGAGTCAGACGAGCAGCTCATCCCAGTGGTAAAATGCCAACCGCAAAAGCAACCTCAATTGAACCCCTTAAACCAAATTCTATTATTGTGACACGCATCACAAATAAATCAGACTCATACAGAGCCAATCTGAATGCGTTTTCAGGACTCATGAAAACGGATTCATAATAAAAACAACCACTTTTACAATAAATTTACTTGATCCGTGTGATGTAGATCACTAGCATGATTTGTGAGGGCGGTCACATAACCAAACTCAATCAACCATGAACTCAAGGAGCACCACCATGAAAAACATCATCAAGAACGTCAGCGAACGTCTGAACGGTAAGAACAGTGAACAACGGTATAGCCCGGCTACGCGTCAGTACTTTTTTACCTACGAACGCTAATCGCCAGCATCACATCAAGTCAGAGAGGAATAGATCATGAAAGCCATCTTCAAGAGCGTCAGTGAACGCCTGAACAGCAAGAGTAGTGAAACCCGCTTCGCCCCGGCGACCCGCCACTACTTCTTTAACTACCAACGCTGATCGCCCTCCCCTCATCCTTCACGGATGTCCAGGGAGATCCCTCCCACCTGTGCGTAGTACTCCTCACTACGCCAACAATCCCAAACCGGAAATGCGCGCAACATGGAAGTAACAGCCCCGGCATGCCGGGGCTCTTTATTGGCGTCTGGACGAGAAGCTGACCGTTGTCGTCAGGATCGGCTCAGTTGACAATGAAAACGAATTCATAATAAAAACAATAACTTTAATAAAAGTTTCACGTGGGAGACTCGAAGATCTTGCTAGGATCTTTCGTGAGCGCAATCACACGATTGTTTTGCTCACCATGAATAGTCATCCAGGAGAAGCTCATGAAAAATATCATCAAGAATGTATCCGAACTGCTCAACCACAAAGAGCCTGGCGATCGCTACTCAACCCCGGCCACCCGCCAGTACTTCTTCCGCTACGAGCGCTAAGTCCCTCCCTTCATCCGCCATGGATGTCTCGGGAGTTCCCTCCCAATAACAATCCCATTACCGGAAATTGCACAATCTGAGCAACGAAAAAGCCCCGGCATGCCGGGGCTTCTTTTCATGCATGACTGTGACTCAGCAGCTGCGCGTATCCAGCTCGGCAAAGCCCTTGACCAACTCATCGATGGCCTGCATCTGCCGCAGGAACGGCTCCAGCTTGGCCAATGGCAGGGCACTTGGACCATCACAACGGGCCGCATCCGGGTTTGGATGGGATTCAATGAACAGACCCGCCAAACCGACAGCCATGCCGGCACGGGCCAGCTCGACAACCTGCTCGCGACGACCGCCAGAGGCAGCCCCCAGCGGATCCCGGCATTGCAGGGCGTGGGTCACATCAAAGATCACCGGTGAGCCCTGGCTGGCCTGCTTCATGACCCCGAAGCCCAGCATGTCGACCACCAGATTGTCATAGCCGAAGTTGACCCCGCGCTCGCAGAGGATCACCCGCTCGTTGCCACACTCGGCAAACTTCTCGACGATGTTCTTGACCTGTCCCGGGCTCAGGAATTGCGGCTTCTTGACGTTGATGACATTGCCGGTACGAGCCAGCGCCTCCACCAGATCGGTCTGTCGCGCCAAAAACGCAGGCAATTGCAGCACATCAACCACCTCGGAGACCGGTTTGGCCTGCCAGGTTTCATGCACATCGGTGATCAGCGAAACGCCGAAGGTATCCTTGAGCTCCTGGAAGATCTTCAGCCCTTCCTCCAGTCCCGGACCGCGATAGGAGTGAACAGAGGAGCGATTCGCCTTGTCCCAGCTGGCCTTGAATACCAGCGGGATACCCAGCTTCTGGGTCACTTCGACATAGGTCTCGCAGATCGACATCGCCAGATCGCGAGACTCCAGCACATTCATGCCGCCAAACAACACGAACGGTTTATCGTTAGCTACCTCGATCCCATTCACATTCACGACTTTTTGCATCATCTCTGACTCCGACTAGTGTAGGGTTGGCGCGCGGTCATCCAGACGCGCCAGCTGTTCTTTAAGCAATCCAACGACCGGATCGGACGGGCATTGCTCGATAAAAAAGGAGAGATCCTCTGCCGCCCACGGCTCACACTCCAGCTGTTCATACAGCAAGCCGCGGTCGCGGACCTCATAGGGGTCATCCGGGTTCAGGCACAATAGCAGCTCACTGCAACGCAACGCCAGAAGCAGCTCCCCGGCCTGCACCTGGGATCCCTTGCTGACATTCAACAGCCGCTCGATGATCTCGCGCTGATCGGCGGCGCGCAGGTATTTATCATCCAGGCGCGCCAGATCACCGAGTGAACCCCGCAGGCGCAACTCCAGCTGCGCCCGGGATAGATATTCGCCACTGAACGGATCCAGCATGCGGGCCTGCTTGCCCGTTCCCAGACGCACCATGAAATGGCCAGGGAAGCAGATCCCCTCCACCGGGATCGCCAACGAGCGCGCCAGATGGATCAGTACGATCCCCAACGATACCGGAATACCACTGCGTTTGGCCAAAACCCGATCGAGCAGGCAGTTCTCCGGTTGGAAAAAATGCTCCTGATCGCCGTGGAAGCCCAGTTCGCCGAAGAAGACACTCCGCAGCTGCTCGATGCGTTCATCTTCATCCTCAGCGGTTATCCACTGACTCACCTGCAGGCGTAGCTCAGCCAAGGCGTGCAAACCAGGCAACAAAACTGGCTCGTCTTGCACGTCTTCAGCCACCATCAGCGCCAGCATCGCCAGCTCTAACTGCTCGACGTCCGTCTCTGGGGTCAGATTTCTCATGGGGTCGGGCTCCACTGTCCCAGGCTCACCCGCTCCTGATCACCGTAATCCCGGACCGTGCTCACCGCTTGAAAACCACGCTGCAACAACAGATCCCGTACCGCGGCACCTTGTTGCCAGCCATGTTCCAGCAACAACCATCCTCCCGGCAGCAGATGTTCCGGAGCCAGGCGGATGATGTGCGCCAGATCGGCGAGCCCGGCTTCCTCGGCCACCAGTGCCGAGCGCGGTTCGAAACGGACATCCCCCTCACTCAGGTGGGGATCGAGCGCATCGATGTAGGGCGGATTGGAGACGATAAGATCGAAACGCTCACCATGCACGGGCGAAAACCAGCTTCCCTGACGCAATTCGATAGTGAGTGCTAACCGGGTTGCATTACCGAGTGCCAGCTCGCAGGCTTCGGCGACCCGATCGACAGCCCAGACACTCAGAGCCGGACGCTCCGATTTCAGAGCCAAGGCGATGGCGCCTGTGCCGGTGCCCAGATCCAGTAATCGCTGCCCGCTGCCATCACCCGTCACCCGAGCCAGAGCCTGTTCAACCAGCACCTCGGTATCGGGGCGCGGGATCAGGGTGGCCGCCGAGACCTGCAAGGGTAACGACCAGAACTCGCGCTCCCCCAACAGATGGGCAATCGGCTCGCCCGCCAGGCGTCGTGCGACCAGAGCCGTCAACCGCTGTTGCTGCTCCCCAGTGAGTGCTCGCTCAGGCCAGGTCCGCAACCAAGTCCGGTTGCACCCCAGTACAGCACACAGCAGACAGTCGGCATCGGCTGCCGGAGAGTCACTGGATGAGAGCTGCTGGATGATGGCTTGTCGCGCCTGCTCGATCTGCATCAGTTCATATCCGACAAGGCGGCCAACTGATCCGCCTGATATTCATGCAATATCGGTTGCACCAGCGTATCCAGATCCCCCTCCATCACCTCGTTCAGGCGATAGACGGTCAGATTGATGCGGTGATCGGTCACCCGGCCTTGTGGATAGTTGTAGGTACGAATGCGATCGGAACGATCGCCGGTACTGAGCAGACTGCGCCGGGTATTGGCCTCTTCGGCACGACGCTTGTCTTCTTCAAGCTGCACCAGGCGCGCGGTCAGCACGGCCATCGCCTTGGCGCGGTTCTTGTGTTGTGACCGCTCATCCTGACACTCGACCACCAGACCCGAGGGTAAGTGAGTCAAACGCACCGCGGAGTCCGTTTTGTTGATGTGCTGTCCACCGGCACCCGAGGCACGGAAGGTGTCGACCCGCAGATCGGCCGGGTTGATCTCCGGCGCCTGGGACTCGGGAACCTCCGGCAGCACCATGACGGTACAGGCCGAGGTATGAATGCGTCCCTGGGATTCGGTCTCCGGTACCCGCTGCACGCGGTGGCCGCCGGATTCAAACTTCATGATGCCGTAGACCCCCTGCCCGTCGATCTTGACGATCACCTCCTTGAAGCCACCATGTTCACCCTCGTTGGCATTTACGATCTCGGTGCGCCACCCTTTGCGCTCGGCAAAGCGCGAATAGAGGCGGAACAGATCACCGGCGAAGATCGCGGCTTCGTCGCCCCCGGTTCCGGCACGAATTTCCAGGTAACAGTTGTTGTCATCCTTCGGGTCTTTGGGCAGCAGCAGGATCTGCAGCTCCTGCTCGATGCGCTCGACAGCAGCCTTGGCCTCGGAGAGCTCCTCCTGAGCCATGGCGCGCATGTCGGCATCATCCCCCTCGAGCATCTCGAGCACGGCGGCCAGATCGGCACTGACCTGCTGGAAGCGTTGAAAACCGACCACCACATCTTCGAGCTGGGCATACTCCTTGTTCAGGTTACGAAACCGCTCCTGATCATTGATCACGCTCGGCTCGCCCATCAGGGCCTGCACCTCTTCATAGCGTTCCTGTAACCCTTCGAGCTTTCTGATCACCGACTCTTTCATACTCATTCCGCTAACAAGGCCGCAGCAAGGATTGCCCGGCACTGGTGGTCAACTGGCGAAACCGCACCGATGACGGTACGGTCTCCTGAATTCTTTCTGTTCACTTCGGATCCAACCCCAGACTCTGACTCAACAGGGCCAGCGTCTGCCGATCGCCGACCTCACTGGCTTGGCGCAATGCCTCGGTCGGTGCGTGGATCAACTTGTTGGTCAACCGGTGTGCCAACTCGGTAACTACCTGCTCGGGCGCATGGCCCTGGCCCAACAGCTGCAGGGCGCGTTGCAACTCATCATGCTGCAGCTGGGCCGCAGACTGGCGATAACGGCGGATCTGCTCCTGAGCCGGCAACCCCTGGTACCAGGCCATGAAGGCCTCTTTCTCTTCGTCAATTAACAATTCGGCCTGGCGAGCAGCCTGCTGACGATTGGATTGATTCTCCGCCACGATCCCCTGAAGATCATCGACCGTGTAGAGGTAGGCATCCGCCAGGGATCCAACCTCCTCCTCGATGTCTCGCGGCACCGCCAGATCGATGAGCAACATAGGTTTGTGGCGCCGCTGCTTCAGCACGCGCTCTATCAATCCTTTGCCCAGCAAAGGCAACGGACTAGCCGTCGAACTGACCACCACATCGATATCCGGTAACACAGTCGGGATCTCGTTGAGGGTGATCACATCGGCCTGCCACTGACTCGCCAGCTCCTGAGCGCGCGTCAAGGTCCGGTTAGCCACCGTCATGTGCTGCACCTGATGGCTCTGTAGGTGACGGCCAGCCAGCTCTATGGTCTCACCGGCACCAATCAACAACACCCGGGTCTGACTGAGATCGGCAAAGATCTGACGCGCCAA
>JAYRLO010000168.1:0-550 GCA_041905215.1 Aeromonadaceae bacterium | reverse complement strand
TGGCACCAATTTCGGTCTCGGTCCGCACCCGTTTAGCCACCGAAAAACTGCGTTCAAACAGCCGCCCCAACAACGACTTCACAGCGCCCTGCTGCCGGGCCTGCTCAACGGCTGACTTGAGTTGACCAAGGATCTGCGGCTCCCCCAACACCAGAGAGTCGAGACCACAGGCTACCCGCATCAGATGACGGACAGCCTCACCTTCCTGATGCTGATACAGGCAGGCTCCCAACTCATCCGGTGTCACGCGGCAAAACTGCGACCACCAAAGACGCAGCATCGCCTGGGCCGCCGGCGCCACATCGACATAGATCTCGGTGCGATTACAGGTCGACAGCAAGCACCCCTCGTGCACTCCGTCAAGCTGACACAGGGCGGCCAGCGCCGACACCAGCTTTTCCGGGCCAAAAGCGAGCCGCTCCCGTAACGAGAGAGATGCCGTTCTATGGTTGAGACCGAGCACGAAAAGCGGCATGCGGGTATTGGATCTCCGATTCAGGGGGGCTTATTTTACTCAAAAAGCGGAAGGCTTTGAAAGCAATGGGGCTAA
>JAYRLO010000167.1:0-6659 GCA_041905215.1 Aeromonadaceae bacterium | reverse complement strand
TGGCTCAAGGCCCGCTATGGCTCGCTGGAGGCGCTGAACAAGGCCTGGTGGAGCACCTTCTGGAGCCACACCTTCACCGCTTGGGAACAGATTGAATCCCCAGCTCCGCAAGGTGAAGTCTCCATCCACGGCTTGAATCTGGACTGGAAACGCTTCAATACCGCGCAGGTCTGCGACTTCTGCGCCGAAGAGATCAAACCCCTGAAGGCGGAAAATGCGGCCCTGCCGACGACCACCAACTTCATGGAGTACTTCTACGACTATGACTACTGGCAACTGGCCAAGGTCATCGACTTCATCTCCTGGGACAGCTATCCGCTGTGGCACAACGCCGAAGATGACTGCACGCTCGGCTCCTACACCGCCATGTATCACGACCTGATGCGGACGCTCAAGGGGGGCAAGCCCTTCTTCTTGATGGAGTCCACCCCGAGCCTGACTAACTGGCAGCCCATCAGCAAGTTGAAGAAGCCGGGGATGCATATCCTCTCCTCGTTGCAGGCGGTGGCTCATGGATCTGATTCCGTGCAGTACTTCCAGTGGCGCAAGAGCCGCGGCTCGGTGGAGAAGTTCCACGGCGCCGTGGTCGATCACGTCGGGCACATCAATACCCGGGTCGGTCGTGAAGTCGAGGCACTCGGCAATACCCTGAGCCAGCTCGATGCCGTGGTCGGCAGCCGGGTCGAGGCGGACGTGGCCATCATCTTCGATTGGGAGAGCCGTTGGGCCATGGATAATGCCCAGGGGCCGCGCAACGCCGGTCTCTTCTACGAGAAGACGGTGGCCGAACACTATCGCCCGTTCTGGGAGCAGGGGATTGCGGTCGATGTGATCAACGCCGATTGCGATCTGAGCCGTTACAAGCTGGTGATTGCTCCCATGCTCTACATGGTCCGTGAGGGCTTTGCCGAGCGGGTCGACGCCTTCGTGCAGGCCGGTGGCAACTTTGTCGCCAGCTACTGGACCGGCATCGTCAACGAGAGCGATCTCTGCCACCTGGGTGGTTTCCCGGGGCCGTTGCGTCCGACGCTCGGCATCTGGGCCGAGGAGATCGATGGCCTCTACGACCACGAGACCAACAGCATCAGCGGCATCGACGACAATGAGCTGGGGCTGACCGGTCCGTATCAGGTGACGCACCTGTGCGAACGGATCCAGCTCGAAGGCGCCACCGCGCTGGCCACCTACGGCAGCGACTTCTATGCCGGCGAGCCGGCGGTGACCGTCCATGCGCGGGGTGAGGGGCAGGCCTTCTATGTGGCTTCACGCAACGATCTGGCCTTCCAGCGCGACTTCTTCGGTCGCCTGGCGGTGGATCTGCAGTTGCCGCGCGCTCTGCCGACCGAGCTGCCAGCGGGCATCACGGCGAGCCGCCGCACCGATGGGGCCCAGGAGTTTATCTTCGTGCAGAACTTCACAGGTAACCCGGGCTATCTGCAGTTGCCGGACGCCTACCAGGAGATGACGACGGGTGAGCGACTCAGTGGACAGCTGATGCTCCCGGCCTATGGCTGCCGCGTGCTCTGTCGCACGCTGGCTTAATCGACAAGCCCGCTATGGCGTAATGCTTGTCAGTTAAGGGGGTCGGGAGAGACACCCTCTCTCGCCAACACGCCGTAAACCCATTCATGGGGGCTCGATGGCGGCATCCCTGCCGCCAACGGTTGGCTCAAAGGCTATCTCTCCTTCGCGAACTGACTGGTATTGCCCGCTACGGCGGGCTTTTTTATCGCGCCGATAGGCGAAAACAATAGAGACAACAAAGGAGATGTGCATGGTCAAAATACCTGATTTCAAGCGTCTGTTTTCGTTTGTACTGGGAGGTGATGTGGAGGGTGACGTCACCATGTCGTCGGAAGAGCAAAGTAATATCCTGGCCTTGATTGCGGCTCTGGGTGGCAAGGAGAATATCTTCAGTTTTGACGCCTGTCTGACTCGCCTGCGGGTTGAGGTCAAGGCGTTAGGTCTGGTCAACAATGCCAAGCTACAGCAACTCGGCGCCATCGGTGTGGTGATCGTTGGCCATGAGGTGCAGGCGATCTTTGGTACCCGCTCCGACAATCTGCGTCGCGATCTGGAGACCTGGTTTGAATTGGGTGAGCTGGATCACTAATTCGGTGTAACCGGTTTCCCTTGTTGGTGTTATGGATCTATAGTCTGTCGTGGAAGCTCTTTGTTATCCCGCTGATTCGCGATGTGAGGCTCAATGCCTTACATCGCTTTTTTTTGATTATTTCACAATGAAACCGCTGTCTTTGTGGTTTTGTGCCCGTTTAATGTGCCTGGCTTGCGATTGCGAGTTGAGCTGATTCCGCGGTAATAATAAGTGTAATCGCTATCACTGTTTTAGTTTCCCGTTGCTGATATCTTCGCCTCGAATCGAGCTCTCTGCGTTGAGTGGCTTCTGAATAGATGAAAGGATGGGGATTATGATGATCAATCGGGGACGACCACGGGCCTGGGCCCACTGGGTTGGCGTGTTGCTCTGCACGGGTCTGTTACTGGGCGGGTGTGGCGGCGGTGGCGGCAGCAGTAGTAGCAATGATGATTCGACCGATGATGATACATCCAGCTCGGCTGTGGCGGTTCGTGGCGTCGATATCTCCATGCTTGAAACGGTGGAAGATGCGGGTGGCACTTTCCAGCTGAATGGTACCAGCCAGGATCTGCTGCCGCTGCTCAAAACCCAAGGGGTGAACCTGGTGCGTCTGCGTCTGTGGGTCGATCCCAAGTCAACCAGTAACGAAGTGTACGGCGGTGGGGATTCCGATCTGGCGCGTGTCATTCGCCTCGCCAAACGGGCCAAGGCGCAGAACATGGCCTTCATGCTCGACTTGCACTACAGCGACTTCTGGACCGATCCGGGCAAACAGTTCAAACCCAAGGCCTGGGCGGCGCTGTCAACCGACGAGTTGGTGGCTCAGGTGCAAAGCTACACCCAGGGCGTGGTCAGCCAGCTGATCACCGCCGGGGTCGCTCCGGATTATGTGCAGATTGGCAACGAGTTGAACTCCGGCATGCTGTGGCCAACCGGCAAGAACTGGGCCGCCAGTGGCGAAACCGTGGGGGGCTTTGATGTACTCGCCCGCCTGCTGAGCGCTGGTGTGACGGGGTTACGGGCTGCCGAAACCGCGGGCGGTGTGACGACGCCGGCCAAGACCATACTGCATCTGGCCGAGGGGGGAAATAACAGTAAATTCCGTTGGTGGTTCGATGAGATCACCAAGCGCAATGTCCCCTTCGATATCATTGGTATCTCCTATTACCCCTATTGGCATGGCACCCTGGCGGCGCTGCAGACCAACATGAATGACATGGTCAGCCGTTATAGCAAGCCGGTGATGGTGGTGGAAACTGCCTATGCCTTTACCCTGGATAATGGCGACACGCTGGGGAATAACTTCGGTCAGGCTAGCGATGCAACCAATGGCGGTTATCCGGCCACGCCGGCTGGTCAACAAAATTTCCTGCGTGATTTGAAAGCCAAGATTGCGGCAGTCCCCACTGGTCAGGGGCTCGGTTTCGTCTACTGGGAGCCGGACTGGTTGCCGGTGAACGATGCAACCTGGGCGACCGATGCGGGCATCAGCTACCTCAATACTACGGGGAATGTCGGTAATGCCTGGGAGAATCAGGCGCTGTTCGACTTCAACGGCGATGCACTGCCGGCATTGGCTGAATTTGCGGCAGGAGACAAATAACATGACTTTTCGCAGGTGGCCTTGGGTGCGAGCAGGTATTGTTCTTCTGACGGCCTTGTCGGGTAACAGCCTGGTGCTGGCGTGCGATGAGGCACGGTTTGTTGCCGATGGTGAGGGGGTCGTCATCGACAGCCAGGCACTGCTGATGTGGCGTACCTGTCCGGAAGGACTCAGTGGACGTGAGTGCCAGAAGGGATCTCTGCTGGGATTCAGCTGGCGGCAGGGGGTGGAGCAGGTGGCGCGGGTGAATGCGGCACAGAGCGATGGCTATGATGATTGGACGATCCCAACCTTGAGCCAGTTGCAATCGTTGGCCGCCCCCACACAATGTGGCAAGACGAAGGCTGTGGCGTCTCTGCTCCCTGCGTGGCCAAGTGGCTACTTCTGGTCGCGGAACCATGAGAAGGGGCGCAACTATGTCAAACGCACCTTCGCGTTTGACAAGGCGCAGGCCGCCTCGACCAACGAAGGCACCTTCGGCGTCCATCTGTGGCTGGTTCGCAAGGTGGAGTAATGTGACAGTGGCAATTGGTGTGTCACTTCAGGCGGCCTGCGGGCCGCTTTTGCATGGTTAGCTCTCCTGGTTGAATGAAACTGCCAGAGAACAACTGTTTTGTGCTTCGCTCGGTAGACTGATATCGCGGCGCGAGTAATCTGGCTGTCATCAGAGACTGCAGCGACCGGGGAGCCACACTATGCTGATCCGCAATCTACGTTTGGCCGGGCACCAGGGCTATTGGCAACTGCTGATCGAGCAGGGGCGTTTTGCCCGCATCGAGCCGATGGCCTGCGAGCTGGATTACCCAGGGGTGAGCCTGGATGGGGAGGGTGGGCTGGCCATGGCTCCTTTTGTCGAGCCTCATATTCACCTGGATGGTACGCAAACCGCCGGAGAGCCGGCCTGGAATCGATCCGGCACTCTGTTCGAGGGAATAGAGCGCTGGGCCGAGCGCAAGGCGCAGCTGACCCACGAGGATGTAAAGCAACGCGCCTGGCAGACCCTCAAGTGGCAGATGGCCAACGGCATCCAAGCGGTGCGCAGCCATGTGGATGTCTCTGACCCCTCCTTGCTGGCGCTCAAGGCGCTGCTAGAGGTTAAGGCCGAGGTAGCCCCCTACATTGATTTGCAACTGGTGGCTTTTCCCCAGGAGGGGATCCTATCCTATCCCAATGGCGAGGCTCTGATCGAGGAGGCGCTGCGACTGGGCGCCGATGTGGTGGGGGCGATTCCCCACTTTGAATTTACTCGCGAGTTGGGGGTGGAGTCGTTGCACAAGGCGTTTGCCCTGGCGCAGCGCTACGACAAGCTCATCGATGTGCACTGCGATGAAATTGATGACGAGCAGTCGCGGTTTTTGGAGACGCTAGCCTGGCTCGCCCAGCGTGATGGCCTGGGGGCGCAGGTCACCGCCAGCCATACCACGGCCATGCACTCCTACAATGGCGCCTATGCCTCACGGCTGTTCCGGCTGCTGAAGATGGCCGATATCAACTTTGTCGCCAACCCGCTGATCAATATCCATCTGCAGGGGCGCTTCGATGACTACCCGAAACGCCGCGGTATTACCCGGGTCAAGGAGCTGCTGGCGGCTGGCCTCAATGTCTGTTTGGGTCACGATGACGTGTTCGATCCCTGGTATCCGCTCGGCACTGCCAATATGTTGCAGGTGTTGCATATGGGACTGCATGTCTGCCAGATGATGGGCTATGAGGAGATCGATGAGAGCCTACGGCTGATATCCAGCAACAGTGCTAGGACTCTGCAACTGGCCGATTACGGCATCGAGGTAGGCAAGCGTGGCTCGCTCATCATACTGCCCGCCGACTCGGGCTTCGATGCCCTACGTCGTCAGGTGCCGGTGCGTTACTCCATCCGCGATGGCCGAGTCATAGCCCGCTGCCGCCCGGCCGAACATGAGATAGAACTGGAGCACAGTGAGCGGATCGACTTTCGGCGCAATGAGAATATAAATGCACAACAAAATCAATGGGTTACATTGTGTTGATTTATATGGTTACTTTGCATCTATCTGATTTTATTGATAAAACTACGACGGTGATTTGACTGGCGTAAGGGTTGGTGCGGGGGTTTGATCTCAATTGCCGGTTTCTCTGCTGTGCCGCAGTCGCAGCAGGTATAGGCGATCATCGTTGCCATAGGCCAGGTAGCGGTAATGCAGTACATAACCTGCCGAACCAAAGGGAATCACCAGCCGATGCAAGCCCACTACCTGTTCAATCGGTCGCCCCATGCGCGGGTTTTGCGCCAACCTGTCGAGGGTATCGGCCAGCGAATTACCGAATTGATAGGCTGCCTGCGGGCTTTTTTCACGCAGAAACTCCCGCAAGCGCAGAATATCAGCGCGAGCCGCTGGCGTGACGATCACAGATGGCATTCAGGGCTCTGGCTCTCGCCGTCAGTGCCCCAGGTGCGTAACCAGGCAGACATCTCTTCTCCGGTGACATGCAGGCCGGTTTGCTCGTACTGCCGCCAGGCGGCAATGGCCTCGTCGAGTTCGGCGCGCTCGGCTTCCCGCTGACTCAGGTACATATTCAGGGCATCGCGGACCACAGCAGAAAATGAGCTGTGCTCTGCGGCGGCCAGAGCGTCAGCGCGTTGTTTCAATTCTGGCTCCAATCGCAGAGCTGTCGTTGCTGTACGCATAACGATCTCCTATACATGTATAACGATGAATAACAGTGTTATACACCTGGTGCGCAAACGCAAGACGGGAAAGGCAAGGTGACGCAAGAGAATGAAAACACCCTACAAAATCAATAAGTTACATGCGATTGATTTATGTGGGCATTCTATATCTATTTGATTTGATTGATAAAATTACGCCAGTCGATTGACTGGCGTAATCATTGGTGCGAAGAGAGCTTACAACCAGGCGGGTTGCTTGGCCTCATAGGCATCGATGGCGTCGCCGTGCTGCAGGGTCAGGCCGATGTTGT
>JAYRLO010000166.1:0-6676 GCA_041905215.1 Aeromonadaceae bacterium | reverse complement strand
GCATGGCAACAGCTATGACGAAGTCGACCCTCTGGGTTATCTCCAGGCCGATGTAAAGATCCCTGGCACCACTGTCAGCGCCTTCGGTGATGCTCGATTCTCTCAATGGGACGGCGAGCACACCCATGATTATCGCGTGGGGATGGCGGTCGAATTTGTACCGAACTTCCACCTGCGTGGCGGTTATCGCAACGTGCGCCTGGATGCCAACGTCGATGGCGTCGAGCTGGCGCAGCGCATGGATGGTTGGTTCGGCGGGGCCGAATACCGTTTCTAAGCCCGGATCCTGTTCACTGAAGGAGAAGGTAGGGGTATTCCCTTTCGTCAACACGCCGTAAACCCATCCGTGGGGGCTCGATGGTGGCATCCCTGCCGCCAACGGTTGACTCGATGGAACACACCTCCCTTATCTGATTGGTATTGCTTCAAAACTCCGGGTTTTACTCAGAGAGTTTGCCAACAAGGTCGCTGATGCGGCCTTTTTTATTTCATTATGGAATTAAAAATGCGGTTTTGTTCTTTGATAAGAATATAAGCACTCCTTAAGCTGGAGCCATCAGAGTAGATGGAAATCGGCGATATGACTTCGAAGGGATCACAACCGGTGGCACTGCCCGTGCCGCAACTCTCCAGACTGGCCGAAGCGGTGGCTGGATTTAGCAGCAACGAGCTGATCTGGGCCAGTGGCTATCTGTTTGGCTTGGCTCAGGCTGGCGGTGCTGTAACTGGCAGTGATGCGGCGGTTACCGCAGCAGCCAGCGGCCCGGCAGGCACTCTCACCATTCTTTACGGCTCCCAGACTGGCAATGCCAAGGGGGTGGCTGAGTCCATCAAGGCGCTGGCCTTGGCCAAGGGGCTGCAGGTGCAGCTTGCCAGCATGAGTGACTTCAAGCCCAAGCAGCTGAAAAAAGAGAGCCATCTCATCATCGTCACCAGCACCCTGGGCGAAGGTGAGCCGCCAGAAAATGCGGTGGATCTGCACGGTCAGCTCAAGGCGGGCAAGCTGGGCAAGCTCGAAGGGCTCAAATTCGCCGTGCTGGGGCTTGGGGATTCCTCGTACGAATTCTTCTGCCAGGCGGGCAAGGATTTTGATGCTTATCTTGAGAGGGCCGGTGCCGAGCGCGCCTTCGCCCGTGCCGATTTGGATGTGGATTATCGTGCCGCGGCCGCCGAGTGGGGCGAGCAGGCGGTTTCCGCGCTGGCCGTTACTCTGGGTGGCTTGGCTGCCGCCGCCCCTGTGGCCGGTGTGGCTACGGCGCAAGGTGGCCATAGCCAGTACGACAAGTTCAACCCCTATGTGGCGACCCTGACCACCAATCAGAAGATCACCGGTCGCGACTCCACCAAGGATATCCGCCATATCGAGATCTCGTTGGAAGAGTCCGGCATCACCTATCAGCCCGGTGATGCGCTGGGTGTCTGGTTCGACAACGACGCTGCCCTAGTGGCCGAAGTGCTGGCGCTGGCGGGCTTGACCGGCAGCGAAAGTGTCACGGTGGAAGGCAAGAGTCTTGAACTTACCGAGGCGCTGACCCGCCACTTCGAGCTGACCCGTCTGCACGGCGGCTTTATTAGCGGTTTGGCGGAGCTTGCCGACCATGCCGAGTTGAAAACCATCGCTGCCGACAAGGCGCAGACCACGGCACTGGCCGCATCGGCCCAGATCGTCGATGTGCTCAAGCGTTATCCGCAGCCGCTCACCGCCGAGCTGCTGACCAAACTGCTGCGTCCGCTGACACCGCGCATGTACTCCATCGCCTCGTCCCAGGCCGAAGTGGATGAAGAGGTGCATCTGACGGTTGGCGTGGTGCGTTACCCGCAGGCCGATGGCACTCTGCGCTCCGGTGGCGCCTCGTCATACCTGGCCGATCGGCTGGCCGAAGGCAGTCAGTTGCGGGTATTTGTCGAGCACAACGACAACTTCCGCCTGCCGGAAGATGGCAATACCCCGGTCATCATGGTGGGCCCGGGCACCGGCATAGCGCCGTTCCGCGCCTTTATCCAGCAGCGTGACGCCGATGGCGCCAGCGGCAAGAACTGGCTCTTCTTCGGTAACCCGCACTTCACCCAGGATTTCCTCTATCAGGTGGAGTGGCAGAAGTACGTCAAATCCGGTCTGCTCTCCAAAATTGATCTGGCGTTCAGCCGCGATCAGGCTAAAAAAATCTATGTGCAGGATCGCCTGCGCGAGCAGGGTGCCGAAGTCTATGCTTGGCTGGAGCAGGGTGCCCACGTCTACGTCTGCGGTGATGGCAACCGTATGGCCAAGGATGTGCAGGAAGCCCTGATCGATATCATTGCCCAGCATGGCAACACCGATCGCGAAGCGGCCGAAGAGTATTTGAATGAATTGCGTCGCGCCAAGCGCTACCAGAGGGATGTCTACTGATGAGCTACCAAACTGTTCCCGGCCCGGTTGAAGGGCCTCTGGCTGACAACGAGCGCTTGAAGCGCGAGAGCAACTTCCTGCGCGGCACCATTGAGCAGGATCTGCAGGATCCGCTCACTGGCGGTTTCAATGGCGACAACTTCCAGCTGATCCGCTTCCACGGCATGTATCAGCAGGATGACCGCGATATTCGTGCCGAGCGCGCCCAGCAAAAACTCGAGCCGCTGCATAACGTCATGCTGCGGGCCCGTATGCCCGGCGGCATCATCACCCCGACCCAGTGGCTGGCCATCGACGAATTTGCCCGCGACCATACGCTGTATGGCAGCATCCGGCTGACCACGCGCCAGACCTTCCAGTTCCACGGCGTGTTGAAGCCCAATATCAAGCTGATGCACCAGACGCTGAACCAGTACGGCATGGATTCCATTGCCACGGCGGGCGATGTGAACCGCAACGTGCTGTGCACCAGCAACCCGGTGGAGTCCAAGCTGCATGCCAAAGCCTACGAGTGGGCCAAGGCCATCTCCGAGCATCTGCTGCCCAAGACTCGCGCCTATGCCGAGATCTGGCTGGACGGCGAGAAGCTGGGGCCGGACGAAGAGCCGATCCTCGGCTCCAACTACCTGCCGCGCAAGTTCAAGACCACGGTGGTGATCCCGCCGCACAACGATATCGACGTCCACGCCAACGATCTGAACTTCGTGGCGATTGCCGAAAATGGCGAGCTGGTGGGCTTTAACGTGCTGGTCGGTGGCGGTCTGGCCATGACCCACGGCGAGAAGGAGACCTTCCCGCGCAAGGCGGACGATTTTGGCTTTATTCCCAAGGAGCACACGCTGGCGGTGGCGGCGGCAGTGGTCACCACCCAGCGCGACTGGGGCAACCGCGTCAACCGCAAGAACGCCAAGACCAAGTACACGCTGGAGCGCGTCGGCGTCGAGGCGTTCAAGGCCGAGGTGGAAAAGCGTGCCGGTGTGACCTTTGCCGATAGCCGCGCGTACGAGTTTACCAGCCGTGGTGATCGCTTCGGTTGGGTGGAGGGCATCGATGGCAAGCACCACCTGACCCTGTTTATCGAAAATGGCCGCATTCTGGATTTCCCGGGCAAGCCCATCAAGACCGGTCTGGCCGAGATTGCCAAGGTGCATCAGGGCGATCTGCGCATGACGGCGAACCAGAACCTGATCATCGCCGGTGTTCCGGCCGAAGAGAAGGCGCGCATCGAGGCGCTGGCCACCGAGTATGGCCTGCTGGCCCCGGTCTCCAGGCAGCGCGAGGACTCCATGGCCTGCGTGGCGCTGCCGACCTGCCCGCTAGCCATGGCCGAAGCCGAGCGCTTCCTGCCAGCCTTTGTCACCCAGATCGAAGGGGTGCTGGCCAAGCACGGTATCCCGGATGAGAGCATCATCTTCCGTGTCACCGGCTGCCCGAATGGTTGCGGCCGCGCCATGCTGGCGGAGATCGGTCTGGTGGGCAAGGCGCCGGGGCGCTACAACTTCCATATCGGTGGCAACGTGGCGGGCACCCGGATTCCGCGCATGTACCGCGAGAACATCACCGAGCAACAGATCCTGGACGAGATCGATGCGCTGGTGGGCCGCTGGGCCAGCGAGCGCGAGGCGGGGGAAGGCTTTGGTGACTTCGTGATCCGCGCTGGCATCGTCAAGCCGGTGATCGACTCGGCGAGAGACTTCTATGACTAAACCGTTGGATCTGCAGGGGCTGCTGGCCCTGTCTAAAGAGCAGCAGGTGGCGGCGCTGGCCGAGACCAATCTGCTGCTCGAAGGGTTAACGGCCCAGGAGCGGGTGACGTGGGCGCTGGCGCACCTGCCGGGCGAGTTTGTGCTCTCGTCGAGTTTTGGCATTCAGGCGGCGTTGATGCTGCATCTGGTCAGCCAGCAAAAGGGCGATATTCCGGTGATCCTCACCGACACCGGTTATCTGTTCCCCGAGACCTACCAGTTTATCGACCAGCTGACCGAGCGCTTGCAGCTCAATCTCAAGGTCTATCGCGCCGCTCTGTCGCCCGCCTGGCAAGAAGCGCGCTTTGGCAAACTGTGGGAGCAGGGCGTCGAAGGGATTGAGCGCTACAACCAGATCAACAAGGTCGAGCCCATGGCGCGGGCGCTGGCTGAGCTCAACGCCACTACCTGGTTCTCCGGCCTGCGCCGCGAGCAATCCGGCAGCCGGGGCAACCTGCCTGTGCTGGCCATCCAGCGCGGCCGCTTCAAGTTCCTGCCGGTCATCGACTGGAGCAACAAGGATGTCTTCTACTACTTCAAAGAGCACGACCTGCCTTACCACCCCTTGTGGGAGCAAGGCTACCTCTCGGTCGGCGACACCCACACCACCACCAAGTGGGAGCCGGGGATGAGTGAAGAAGAGACCCGTTTCTTCGGCCTGAAGCGCGAGTGCGGGCTGCATGAGGGGGGTTGATGACCGTCGGTCATGACTGGGGTGATGACGGTGCTGTCATCACCGGAATAGCCAAGGGCGCCGGAGGGCGCCCTTGGCTTATGTTGGGAATGGCGTGATGTCCAATCACTACCCTTTAAGACTTATTACTCGTAATCATTAATTAACCCCTTCTCAAACTCCCCACCGTTTTTGCTGAATCTTTTCACCAAGTGATAATCCCCTCCCTCTTCTAGAACTGGCGGTAAATCATTGTCAACCACAATGATTTGGAAGCGTCTATTTTCTGCTTTAGCCTTGCTCACCAATCCAATGAATTGCTTAAATATGTTGTCGTAGAGGACTGGGTCTGAGAGGGCTGAGTCATCATCCTTTCTTCCCCTTCGTCCGATATTTTGACCAGGTGTGTCTACCATCAGGAAAGTTGGGAGATTTCCAGCAGTAGAGAGTAAATATTCCATCCTAGATACAAATCCTCCGATAGATGTGATGGTTCTTACGCCGCCGGAAGTTGTGTTGTAATAACTTATGTCACGAAAGTGAGGAATGAATTTATCATTTATATATACGTCACGTACGTTTTGAAGTCCGCTATTTAAAATGTATTTTTTAAATATTTCGCTCAAGCTAGACACTACATCATCAAGGCCAGTGAGTCCGTCTTCTACCGATTTTATATTGCGCTTTAGCGCAAAAATGACAGAGTTTTTATCGTGAATTCTCTTTGATATATCAGAATATTTGTTGTTGATCGCCAAATCTCTTTTTGCTGACGCGATGCTAACCTTAACCTCGCCCTTTGCACGCTCTAGCGCTTCGATAGAGGATAAAAGAGCAGATATGTTCTCTATATTAAATTTATCAAAGTCAATAGTTAATGTGCCTAGTCTCTTTGATATCTCAGTTTCTTCTTCCAGAAGCACTAGTTTTTTAGACCAAATATTTTCTAGTGCAACCTGCACTCCTGCAAGCCTATTCTTAATAGACTTTATCTCTGCTTCTATATCGCTATCAGCAAGTTGAGGGGACGCTAAACTGATCTCGCTAGAGCACAGTGGGCAAGGAAGGGTAGTATCGATAATGTTGCGATTAGATATAGAGGTTCTCGTAAGTTTTGATATATTTAGAGACTCCAGATCGCTCTGGTATGTATTCTTTAGATTGGAAAAATTCTTATGTTGTTTCTCTATTTCTATACGCTCTGACTTTAAATGAGAAAGGCTTGATCTCATCTGCACAATTTCACGCGCCATTTCAAGGGAAACCGCGCTGGAGAACTCATAGTCAGCCTTTAACTTTTTCGCATTTTCTTCCAGTTCGTTAAGAGCCAGCTCTTTTGAAGTGATAAGGTCATCACTATCACCCTGTTCTTTTGGGGTGATATTTACGTCACATAAAAATTTTGAGATGGCAGTTTCAGAAGCTTGTAGGTGGTGTAAAGCTTGTGTCTCCATTTGTAGCTCTTTGTTGAGCAGGGCTAACTTGTCATCGTGAATGTTGTAGACAAATTTCTGAACCTCAATGTTTTTATTGAATACTGTAGGATTGCCGTAATTCAATAAGCTATCAGCGCCAACTTTTGTTTGTTTTAGGTACATTAATTTCATCAAGTCACGGAAGCTGAGTCGATCAGAGTTTGCGTCATCACGATACCGAGACTCCTTGATGCTTACTTTAGGAATGCCTAGAGCATCCAAAATAAAATCTGAAATCCAGCCATCGGGAAGTGATTTTTGGGAGTCGGCAGATAAGAGCATGGGGAATGTCGACAGGATTGACGAATAGGGAACTCGATATGCTTTCACTGGAGCTGATGAGTCCAGAATAGGCCGTTCGAAGGTGATTACATTACCGTTTAGGTCTACCTCT
>JAYRLO010000165.1:0-6690 GCA_041905215.1 Aeromonadaceae bacterium | reverse complement strand
CCATGGCCTCCAGGCTCTGTTTCATGGTATCGACATTGCGTTCGGTTTGCGCAGCCATGTGTTGCTGGTACAGAAGCTCGCTGGAAAGGGGTGAGCAGGCTCCGGAGCTCTGAATTGTCTTGTCGACTGCTTCGTTCAATTGCGGATTGGTCTGGGCAACATAGGTGTACCAGAGCGCGTAATTGGTCGGCGTTGTCGGGATCTGATACTTGATCATCAAGGGCACAGCCTGTTTCAGGTAGGCAGTGGCTTGCGTGAAGATGTCGTTGGCCATGGGCGACTCACACTGCAAAAAGGGTCGTAAGTTTGTTCATCATAGCCTTCACTCAGCTCTGAGTGAAACAGACCGTGCTATTTGTTATGTCCATTCGTTATACTTTTCACAACATATCTCTCATTCCTGTAGAAGGCCCGTCAATGTCCATTTCGGATCCTTTCCGCGAACGCGAAGCTCAGAAATACGAAAACCCCATCCCCAGCCGAGAAGCCATCCTCGCATTGATTGAAAAACAGCGCACTCCGGTATCCCGAGATGATCTCATGCGGCTGTTGAAACTCGAAGGAGAAGAACAGCAGGAAGCCCTGCGCCGTCGCCTGCGGGCGATGGAGCGTGATGGACAACTGGTGTTTACCCGAGCCAAGACTTATGCGCTTCCGGAAAAAATGAACTTGGTCAAGGGAACCGTACTCGGGCACAAAGACGGCTTTGGCTTCTTGCGCCCGGAAGAGGGCGGGGATGATCTGTTCCTGGCTCCGCGTGAGATGGATCGTCTGCTGCACGGTGATTATGTGCTGGTGCAACCGACGGGTCTGGATCCACGAGGGCGGCGCGAGGCGCGGCTGGTTCGTCTGTTGCAGTCGCGCGATATGGATATCGTTGGCCGTTTCTTCATTGAAAACGATGTCAGCTTCGTGGTGCCGGATGACAGCCGTATCGGTCAGGATATTTTGATTCCGCCGGGCATGAACAAGGGGGCCCGCCAGAGCCAGATGGTGGTGGTGCGGATCACCCAACGCCCATCGGGGCGCATGAATGCGATGGGAGAGATCCTCGAGGTATTGGGTGATCACATGGATCCGGGGATGGAGATCGAGGTGGCCATCCGCAACTATGGCATCCCTCATGTCTGGCCTGCCGAAGTGCTGGAGGAGATCAAGGATCTGACCGAAGAGGTTCCCGAACAGGCCAAGGTGGGGCGTTTTGATCTGCGCGAGTTGCCCTTGATGACCATCGACGGTGAGGATGCCCGCGACTTTGATGATGCCGTATTCTGTGAGCGTAAGCGTTCCGGTGGCTGGCGCCTCTGGGTGGCTATCGCCGACGTCTCTTACTACGTCCGGCATGGCAAGGCTTTGGATCTCGAGGCTCATAACCGTGGCAACTCCGTCTATTTCCCGGAGAACGTGATCCCCATGTTGCCGGAGGTGCTCTCCAACGGCCTCTGCTCCTTGAACCCGCAGGTTGATCGTCTGTGTATGGTCTGCGAGATGACCATCAGCGAAACGGGCCGCATGTCGGGGTACAAGTTCTTCGAGGCGGTAATGAATTCCCACGCGCGCCTGACCTACACCAAGGTGGCGGCGATTCTCGACGGCGATCCCAAGCTGCGTCAGCAGTATGCTCCACTGGTCGGCCACATCGAGGAGTTGCATAAGCTCTATCAGGCGCTCAAGGGGGCGCGGCATGTGCGCGGGGCCGTCGAGTTTGAAAGCGAGGAGACCCGCTTCATCTTCAATGCGCAGCGCAAGATTGAAAGCATAGTGCCCTTGGTGCGCAATGACGCGCATAAGCTGATCGAAGAGTGCATGATCCTGGCGAACGTGGCGGCGGCCCGTTACATCGAGAAGTGTGAGGCGGAGACCCTGTTCCGTATCCACGAACGCCCTGGCGAACTCAAGCTGGACACCTTCCGTCAGTTTCTCGGTGAGTTAGGTCTCGAGCTTAAGGGCGGCCTGGAGCCAGAGCCGAAGGATTTTGCCGAACTGGCTGAACTGGTCAAGGATCGTCCCGACGTCGAGCTGATCAACACCATGTTGCTGCGCTCCATGTCCCAGGCGCAGTACAGCGCCGACAACGTCGGCCACTTTGGCCTGGCGTTGAAGTCTTACGCTCACTTTACCTCGCCGATCCGTCGCTACCCGGATCTGTTGTTGCATCGTGCCATCAAGTATCAACTGGCCAAGGAGAAGGGTAATCCCAAGCATAAGTGGACGCCGACCGGCGGCTATAACTATCTCTACGACGAGATGGCGCCCATGGGTGAACACTGCTCGATTACTGAGCGCCGTGCGGATGATGCGACTCGTGACGTTGCGGACTGGCTCAAATGTGAATACATGCTGGACCATGTCGGGGATGAGATGCCCGGGGTAATTTCCGGTGTCACCGGATTCGGCATGTTCGTGCGGTTGGCTGACTTGCATATCGATGGGTTGGTGCATATCAGCACCCTCGGCAATGATTACTACCAGTTCGATGTGGCACGACAGACCTTGATTGGTGAAAATTTCCGCCGCGTCTATCGCCTTGGCGATCGGGTGCGAGTCAAGGTTATGGGTGTCAATCTGGATGACCGCAAGATCGACTTCCAGTTAATCGAGGATCCTTTTCAGTTCAAGGGGAAGGACGCCAAGAAACAGCTCGAGAGGCTAGAAGCGATCAAGGGCGAAAAGGCCAAGGCGGCGCGTCGGCGAGATCACAAGGCGGAGCAATCATCCCACGAGAAGGGCCGAGGGAAGGGGGGACGCAAAGAGGGCGGTAAGGCTCCTGCGCCATCGTCCGAGGCAAAGGGAGAACGCTCCGGCAAGAAACGCCGCCGCAGCAAAAACAAAGCGGTTAAGAAGGGATAATTCCTTGGTTTGTTCTGGCGTTTAGGCAGGAGTCTAAACGCCAGCTGCTTGGTTCTTGATGTGATGACTATTTCACGCGATGCGCGCTGGCAGCTCTGGATCTGTGCTGCCGCTTTTTTCATGGAAACCCTGGATGCCACCATAGTCAATACGGCCCTGCCCGCGATGGCGCTGAGCCTGGGTGTCCACCCGTTGCAGATGCATGTGGTGGTTCTCGCCTATGTGCTGACTGTCGCTGTCATGTTGCCCGCCAGCGGCTGGATAGCCGACCGGCTGGGAATTCGGCATACCCTGCTGTTGGCAATTACTCTTTTTTCCGCGGGTTCGTTGGCGGCGGCCATGTCAACGCATCTCCCCATATTGATCGCCGCCCGGGTCTTGCAAGGGCTCGGTGGGGCCATGATGGTACCCGTGGGGCGTCTGGCAGTGCTAAAGGCGGTACCTCGCTCGCAATTTATGGCGGCCATGAGTCTGGTAACCATGCCAGGCCTGGTCGGCCCTCTGCTTGGCCCACCGCTGGGTGGTATCCTGGTCGAATACGCAACCTGGCACTGGATCTTCCTGATTAATTTGCCCGTGGCGTTTTTGGGCATCTTGGCAGTACGCCGTTGGATGCCGAACTATCAGATGCCTGCCCGCTCGTTTGACTGGGTCGGTTTCATCTTTTTAGCGCCAGCCATGGCCTTGCTCACGTTAGCGTTGGAGAGGGCCGGGCATGGCGATGGTCGGCAATCGACAGCTGTTTTCCTGTTGCTGGCTGCCCTGCTGTTGGCGACCGGTTACGGATGGCACGCCCGACGATCATCCTCTCCGTTGTTCAGTCTGAAGCTATTCGCGTGCCGGACGTTTGCATTTGGCATTGCAGGCAATTTGCTGGCGAGGATTGGTAGCGGGGCCTTACCGTTTTTAACCCCACTCTTCTTGCAAGTAGGACTGGGCTTTTCCCCTCTGCATGCTGGCTTGAGCATGGTTCCGATCGTGCTGGGTAGCATGGGGATGAAGACCCTGGTTGTTCGGGTGGTGACGCGCTTTGGCTATCGACGCATTCTGGTGATGAGCACTGTGCTGTTGGCGGCAAATACCTGGGCATTTGCCTGGGTTGGATTGCATGGCTGGCATGGGTTATTGGTCCCGCAGTTACTGCTACTGGGGATGATCAACTCGATCCGCTTCTCGGCCATGAATGTTCTGACATTAAAGGATCTTGGTGATGATCAAGCCAGCAGCGGCAACAGTCTGCTCTCAATGGTGATGCAACTGGCCATGAGCCTGGGTGTTTCGCTGGTCGGTATGCTGCTCTCTGGTTTTGATGCCTTGACACCTCGGACCCCCGAAGTTGCAGCGGCATTCATGCATACCTACCTTTGGCTATCCATGGTCATGCTCGCTCCAGTTCTCGTGTTCGTCTGTTTGCCTGGAGACCGAAGCCGAAGTGAACACTGAAATCCACAGCGCAGATCTGGCTAGCCTGAGATAGAATAGCGAGCAAAGAGGAGGCTGATATCGGCTTCCCGTAGAACAAGGATTTCAATGTGAGTAATGAACTGATCTACGGCATTCATGCCGTAACTGCCCTGCTTGAGCGCCAACCGGAACGCTTTCTTGAGGCCTGGGTGCTTAAAGGGCGCGAGGATGAACGCTTACTGCCATTACTCAATGAGTTACAGCGGTGCGGTGTCAGCATTCAGTTAGTGACCCGGAAAACCCTGGATGACAAAGCGGAAGGGGCTATTCACCAAGGGATTATCGCCCGTATCCGCGAAGGCAAAAAATATGATGAACAGGATCTCTGGGCGTTACTCGACCAGCAAGAACAACCCTTCTTACTGATCCTGGATGGTGTTACCGATCCGCATAACCTTGGAGCCTGCTTGCGTAACGCAGACGCTGCGGGGGTTCATGCCTTGATCGTCCCGCGCGACAAATCAGTGACCTTAACCGCTACGGCACGCAAGGTTGCCTGCGGTGCGGCTGAGATGATCCCCTTCATCCAGGTGACCAATTTGGCTCGGACACTGCGCGAGTTGCAGGAGCGAGGCGTGTGGGTGGTGGGCACTGCCGGTGAGGCGGACCATGATCTCTACCAGAGCAAACTGACGGGGCCTCTGGCGCTGGTGATGGGGGCGGAAGGGGCTGGGATGCGCCGATTAACGCGAGAAAATTGCGATGAGTTGATCAGCATTCCGATGGCGGGCGCTGTGTCGAGTCTCAATGTCTCGGTTGCGACCGGAGTCTGTCTGTTTGAGGCGGTGCGCCAACGACGGAGTTGATCCATTGTGGTTCTGTTCAGCGAAACACGAGAGAGGACGTGGATGCGTCTTCTTTTTTGTCGGCACAGGTCAATTGTTTCTGGTTAAATTTTGATTGCGTTCCCACACTGCTCTGCGTAGAATTGCGCGCCTCAAAAGTCAGTCAAAAAACATACTTTTAAGTTCCTTGCCCTCGATGGTTTGACTGAGCCGAGACGGGGGCTACTAAACCGTAAGGAGCAATCCATGCGTCACTACGAAATCGTCTTCATGGTTCACCCGGACCAGAGCGAACAAGTTGCTGGCATGATCGAGCGCTACACTGGCGCCATCGAGAAGTCTGGTGGCAAGATCCACCGCCTGGAAGATTGGGGCCGTCGTCAACTGGCTTACCCAATCGACAAGCTGCACAAGGCCCACTACGTTCTGATGAACGTCGAAGCTGAGCAAGCTGTGATCGACGAGCTGGAGTCCAACTTCCGCTACAACGACGCAGTTATCCGCAATCTGATCATGCGTACTAAGAACGCTGTGACCGAAGCCTCTCCGATGGCTAAGGCCCGCGAAGAACGTCAAGGCCGTCGTGATGACCGTGCTGATGATGTATCTGAAGCCGCTGAGTAATTCCAGAGACTATTAAGAGGATAACCGCAAATGGCACGTTATTTCCGTCGTCGCAAGTTCTGCCGCTTCACCGCTGAAGGCGTCACCGAGATCGATTACAAAGATACCCTGACCCTGAAGAACTACATCACTGAATCTGGCAAGATCGTACCGAGCCGTATCACCGGTACTCGCGCCAAGTATCAGCGTCAACTGGCCCGCGCCATCAAGCGTGCCCGTTACCTGGCTCTGCTGCCTTACACTGATCTGCACAACAAGTGATTTGGCACCTGGCCTAACTCAACATTAACCGAGGAAAGGTAATGCAAGTAATTCTGCTCGACAAAATCGCCCGTCTGGGTGGCCTGGGTGACACAGTAGAAGTTAAGAGCGGTTTCGCTCGTAACTACCTGATCCCGCAAGGCAAGGCTGTTATGGCCACCAAAGCTAACGTAGAGATGTTCGAAGCTCGTCGCGCTGAACTGGAAGCCAAGCTGGCTGATGTTCTGGCTGCTGCCGAAGCTCGTGCTGCTCAGATCGCTGCTCTGGAAAATGTGACCATCGAGTCCAAGTCTGGCGACGAAGGCAAGCTGTTCGGCTCCATCGGTACCCGTGACGTGGCTGATGCCATCACTGCTGCTGGCGTAGCTGTTGCCAAGAGCGAAATTCGTATGCCGGAAGGCGCTCTGCGCTACACTGGCGAATACGATATCGCTGTACAAGTTCACGCTGACGTTAAGACCAGCGTGAAGATCAACGTAGTTGCTGCCAAGTAATTACTGATCAACGCTTGTTCTTAAAAAGCCCGCACCATGTGCGGGCTTTTTGTTTTTGTGCGCCCAGCATGGGCGCATGCCTGCGGGTGAAAGTCCCGCCGTGAGTTGATCACAGCGAACGAAGTGTAAGCGCCCTTGAATCGGCATCTGTTTTTCCCAAAATCAGCTCGTCACACTTGAAATCCATTACCTCTTCGTTGGATTTCCACTAT
>JAYRLO010000164.1:0-6697 GCA_041905215.1 Aeromonadaceae bacterium | reverse complement strand
ACCCGCAGACCTTCCTGCCGACTCCCGGCAAGATCACCTGGTTCCACGCGCCGGGCGGTCTGGGGGTGCGTTGGGATTCCCACATCTACAGCGGTTACACGGTGCCACCCTACTACGACTCGATGATCGGTAAGCTCATCTGCTTCGCCGAGAGTCGCGACACCGCCATCGCCCGCATGCGTCAGGCGCTGGACGAGATCGTGGTCGAGGGGATCAAGACCAATATCCCGCTGCAAAAAGAGATCATGCGCGACGAGAACTTCCAGCAAGGTGGGGCCAACATCCACTACCTGCACAAGAAGCTCGGACTCTGATCCCTTGCTGCAAAATCTAAAGGCCGCTCTCGCGGCCTTTTTTTATGATGCAGCTTCCGTAACCATCTTGGTGTCGGTGCGACACCGGGGCAATCGGCCGCCGACATGCCGTAAATCCATCCATGGAGGCGCGAAGGCATCATCCCTGATGCCCACGGTCGGCTTGCCGATTATCCCCGGCACCGCACACCAGCTCCGTGCATACAGCCCCCGCAGGTCATGACCATGCGGAATCCATTATTTTTACGCCGGTTCCGGTTATGCTGAGCCACTCAGCTCGGCACGCCCTGTCCAGCAAGAGGAGTCCTGCAATGAATCCATCGTGGCGCCAGCAACTGGCCGACTACATCCGCGCCCAGGCTCAACCGGTCGATAAGTTCAGCCATCAGCCCCGCCTGTATGCCCTGGCCTGCGAGCTGGCGGACGGCCTTTCGGTGGATGACGACATCCTGTATGCCGCCTGCTGGCTGCACGATCTGGGGGTCTTCATCGGCCACAGGCCCGAGGATCCAGTGCAGCTGGCAACCTGGGACAATGTGGCCTATGCCATCGCCCAGGCTCCGCCTCTGTTGCTGCGCTTGGGTTTCCCAGCGGAAAAGATCCCAGCGGTACAGGCAGCGATCCGCGACCATCATCCTCAGGCGCGCCCCACCACCACCGAAGCCATACTGCTGCACGACGCCGATCTGCTGGAGTTGCTGGGTGCCGTCGGCCTGCTGCGCACCCTCGGCAAAGTCGGCCGTGATACCCGCTATCAAACCTTTGCCGATCTGCTGCCGGTGCTGGAAAGGTACAGTCAGCTCGACGCTGAACTCTTGAGTGAAAAGGCACGCCGACTGGCCGTACCGCGGCTGGCACTGCTGCGCCAGTTTCTCCAGCAGGCCCGCGAGGAGTCCCAAGGGCTGCCGCTTTGACCTCCAGCAGCCTAGGCGCGCGGATGGTGCTCGGTGTGCAGCGCCTTGAGACGCTCGCTGGCCACATGGGTATAGATCTGGGTAGTCGATAGATCGGCATGCCCAAGTAACATCTGCACCACCCGCAAGTCGGCGCCGTGGTTGAGCAGATGGGTGGCAAAGGCATGTCGCAAGGTGTGCGGCGATAGATCAACGGCGATGTGGGCCCGGCTGGCATACAGCTTGATGCGATGCCAGAAGGTCTGCCGCGTCATCTGTTGCGCCCGGTTGGAGGGAAACACGACATCCGAGGGCTGCGCCCCCAGCAAGAGAGTGCGCGCCTCGCGCAGGTAAGTGGCGATCCAGTACATGGCCTCTTCGCCCATCGGCACCAGGCGCTCCTTGTTCCCCTTACCAAATACTCGCACCACCCCCTGCCGCAGGCTGATGTTTTCCATGGTCAGCCCCACCAGCTCGGAGACCCGCAACCCGGTGGCATAGAGCAGCTCCAGCATCGCCTTGTCACGCAGCTCCAGCGGATTACCAACATCCGGCTCCGCCAACAGCGCTTCCACCTGGGTTTCACTGAGATCCTTGGGTAGCCGCTTGGGCAGCTTGGGCCCCATCAACAATGCGGTCGGATCATCCTCGCGCAGCTGTTCGCGGATCAGGTATTGAAAGAAACGGCGCAGCGCCGACAGCAGTCGCGCCGTCGAGCTGGCCTTGAAGCCCTGATCCAGACGCCAGGCCAGATAGTCATGCAATACCTCGCTCCGCAGCGTCAGCAACGAATTTCCGCGCGCATCGAGCCACTGGGAAAACTTGCTGAGATCGGAGCGATAGGCATGCAGCGTCTGCTCTGCCAACCCTCGCTCCATCCAGAGGGCATCGAGAAATTGCTCGATCAATCCATCCATACATCACCACTCTCATGCCCAATCCGCCCCTATTATCACCCGAAGCCGGGAACGCGAAAACCGAGCGACCAACAAAGCGCAAATAAAAGAGGTGATGAGCACATGAACGGCCACTCACGACAAACGCAACCTGGCTCAAGCCAGAGCCGCCTGCTCGGCCGCCGACTCGTCATGCACCAGATTGCGTAGCCATTGGCGTGAGCGGACCCGCCGGTAGCCAATCAACAGGCGCACCGCCTCTTCGCAGGACAACACCAGATAGACCCACTGGATCGGCAACTGCCAATAAAAGGCCATCAAAAAACCGGAGGGTACGCCGATAAGCCAGGTCGCCATGGACTCCATGCCAAAGACAAACTTGCTGTCTCCACCGCTGTTGAGGACACCGCCTGCGACTATCATGTTGCCAACCTTGATCCACAAGAAACCGCAGAATACCCAGACGCAAAAGAGCCCCTGCCGCTGTACCTCGACCGAGGTCTGATACAGAGCCACATAGTGTGGTGCCAGTAGCGCCACGCCACCGCCGACCAGCAGAGCCAAGAAGCCACCCAGACGAATCAAGCGGTTGGCGTATGAGATGGCACCAGCAAAGTCACTAGCCCCCAAACGGTGACCAATCAGTACGGATGCGGCCCCCGACAGGCCACAGAGCAGGCCAATACTCAGTCCCTGGAGCGGGTAGGTCATCGTCATCGCCGCCAGTTGATCGGTCCCCATGCGACCATAAACCACGCCATAGGCGCTCTCGCCCAGCACCCAGACCAGCTCGGTCAGCACCAGCGGCAAGCTGGTCGCCAGAAAACTCCGCAGCAGGCCCGACTCCATGCCACATAGGGCCGACCAATGCGTCACCGCCACCAGATGCTTCTGCCGGTAAGAGGCCAGCAACAGCAGAGCCAGTTCGATAACCCGCGCCAGGCAGGTCGCCAATGCGGCACCGAGCAGCCCCATCGCTGGAAGACCGCCATGACCGAAGATCAGCAGATAGTTGAGCACGACATTGATAACGACCGCCGCCGTGCTGGCATAGAGTGGCACCTTCACCTGACCGGTGGCGCGCAACACGGCCGAATAGATCAGGGTCGCCATGCAGGGTAGATAACTCAGCGCCAGTAACTGGACAAAACCGGAGCCCTCGGCCAACAAACGAGGATCCGCGGTGAAGGGCGCCATGGCCAGCCGGGGAAACAGTAGTATTGTTCCGGCAGCGCCACCGGCAACCAGCAAGCCAACTCCAAGCCCCAACCCCAGCAGTTGGCGGATCCGAATATGGTCGCCCCGCCCCCAATACTGGGCAACATAGATGGCAATGCCCGAAGCCAAGCCGGTCAAGACCACAGAGACGATCGAACTCAACTTGGCACTGATACCAACACTGGCGATCGCCAGCTCCCCCAGTTGCCCCACCATCAGTTGATCGGTCATGTTCAGCAGTGACATGACGACACTCTGCAACGTAATGGGTAAGGCAATTCGCATGACATCGGAAATAAACGGCTTATCGGTCAACATCTGACTTCATCCCCCCTTGAGCGGGCACACCTGAGTTCGACTCTCGGCAACATCTAAAATGTATCCAAATGCAACCCAACTCAATAGCTATCGACAAGATAAAAACCACCAGCGCTCTAGATCGCAAATTATGGCGATGCCCCAGTTGCCTGTTGGGAATCTCTGCACCATCGACAAGGTGGAGCCGCTGACTAAATAGCCACCAATGCCAGACTCCCGAGGGTTCGCGAGCTACGCTCGACTCCTACAACAACCCACCAAAATTCCATTCATTCGCCTGTGGAGCGACCAGGTCGCGAACAGGACCATTAACGCATAACTGCGACAGAGCAAAAAAAGCCCCTGCGCATCAGAGATACACAGGGGCCGGTCCGCGTTCACGTTCATCCTGAGGCCGCAAAGCCCCAGTCATTTCAGGTCACTATGAAAGTTGGTGCTCAGTGCGGTTGATGATGTCGTCCTGTGCCTCCGGCGAGAGGGCGGTGAAGAAGGCCGAATAGCCCGCGACCCGCACCACCAGATCGCGATACTGATCCGGATGAGCCTTGGCGGCCAGTAGGGTCTCCCGCGACACTATGTTGTATTGCACGTGCCAGCCCTTATGCACCTCAAAGAAGGTGCGCAACAGCAGCATCAACTTGTGTCGATCCGAGGCATTCTCCAGTGCGGCGGGGTTCAACTTCTGGTTCAGCAACACCCCCCCCAGGATCTCCGCCGTTGGTAACTTGCCGAGAGAGTTAAATACCGCCGTCGGGCCACACATATCCGAACCAGATGCCGGGCTGGCCCCCTCTGCCAAGGGGGTCATGGCCTTACGACCATCAGGCGTTGCCATGGTCGCCGCACCAAACGGCACATTGGCTGAAATCGAGGAGGTGCCGGCATAGTATCCGCCACCGATGGGGCCACGGCCAAAGCGAGTATTGTGAAACCCCTTGAGGGCATCGATGTAGCTCTGATAGCCACGCACCAGCAGCTCGTCGACCTCATCAACATCATTGCCATATTTGGCCACGCTGTTGATGAGCTTCTGCCGCAGCTGTTCACCACTGAGTCCGGCAAAGTCGCTCTTCAGCGCGGCAGCCAGTTCCTGTTGGCTCAATTGATGCTGATGGAACACCAGTTCACGGATGGCAGCCAGCGAATTGCCCAGATTGGCGATGCCGACCTGCAGACCAGAGACCCAGTCATAAACGGCCCCACCGGCCTTGACGGTGCAGCCCCGCTCGATACAGTCATCAACCAATGCCGAACAGAGCAGATCGTGGGCCTGAGCCTCCAGCACCGAATCAACCACACAGTCGATTTCAATGGATTTGCGTGTGTAGTAGCTGATCTGTCGATCCCAGGCGGCCAGCACCTCAGCAAAGTCAGCAAAGTTGCCCTGCGACAATCCCTGATGCTGATGCAAAAACACGTGACCACTGGTGGCATCTCGCCCCTGCTCCAGTGCAGCCAGCAGAATACGAGCCAGGTTGATGAAGCTCATCCCGGTACAGCGATAACCCCACTTACCCGGTACCGCCGTCTCGATACAGCCAATCGCCGCATACTGATAGGCATCTTCCTGGCTGACACCCAGCTTGATGAATTCGGGGATCACGATCTCGTCGTTATTAAACGCCGGCATGCCGAAGCCACAACGAATCACCTGAACACAAGCATCAAGAAATTCGTCGCTGATGCCCGCATGGTAGCGAACACTCAGGTTGGGCTGGGTTGACCGCAGGCGACCACAGGATTCCAGAATGACATAGGAGAGCTGATTGACCGCATCCTGCGCGACACCATCGACCAGGAGCTGTCCACCGATGGTCACATTTTGATATAGAGGGCTACCGGCTGAGGATTTGGAATGCGAGCCCGAACGGATCTTGCTGACCTCCAGCAATTTGAGCCAGCAGCTTTGCAGCAACTCAATGGCCTGCTCCCGCCCCAAGGTGCCCGATGCCACATCCCTCTGATACCAGGGGTAGAGAAACTGATCCATGCGACCAAATGAAACCGAGTGACCATTGGATTCGATCTGTAGCACCAGTTGGACGAAGTAACTCAATTGCAGTGCCTGCCAGAAACTCTGGGGGGCATGCAGGGCAATCTGACGGCAATTCTTGGCGATGCTCTTCAACTCGCCCGCTCGCCACGCCCGCGGTTCAACCGCTGCCATCTCATCGGCTAACAGGGCAAAGCGCAGGATGTAATCGGAGAGGGCATCGAACACCAAGGCCACCCCCTTGAGAAACTGTTCGCGCTGCAGGTCGCCCCAGTCAGCCAGATTGAGGCGACTACGACGCTCGGCAACCTTGCGACTGAAACCATCCAGCCCCAGCTCCAGCAGCTCAGCATAGTTGACCGCCAGATGACCATCACCGGAGGTCATATTGCCTTCCGCCTTGATGATTCCGCTTGCCAGCAACGCCTTCTGCTCCTCGGTGAACAGCCCGTAGCACTGTTCCTGCACCGTATGTCCATGCCAGAACGGGCAGAGATGGCGAATCATCGCCTTATCCTCTTCACTGACCGTAAAACCTGCACCCGGCCGCTCGGAGAGCTCTTCCAGCTCATTCTCAATCCAACCAACCGTATATTCGGGGAAGATGGGGGCCGCGCGCAGTTCCGAGGCCAGGTTCCCGACAATCAGCTCATCGTTGCGGATCCAGATACTCTTGGTTCGCAAGTGCTGGGCCAATGCCAGGGCGCGACGCAGCACCACAGGCTTGTCGGCGTGCATGTGATAGGCTTCGGTATAGGCTTGGGCCCGCTCGGTACAGATCGGCGGTTTGACCAGCGAGACCAGCGCCTGCTTGTGGTTGCGGATCCGGTCGCTCAGGGTGGTTAAATTCAGCGTGACCATCAAGCTTCTCCTCTGAGTACAGCGGTGAGGCCTCGGGCTTCAGCCTCCCGCACGGCACACTCGATAATGGCTGGGTCTCGTAACGGCTCTGGGCTGGCTTGGTAGTCCAACCCCAACTGCCGGTACTTGTGCATGCCAAAAGTGTGGTAGGGCAAAAAATGGATTTCATGGGCCGAAGTCTCTTCGGCAACGAAATCGAGCATA
>JAYRLO010000163.1:872-6712 GCA_041905215.1 Aeromonadaceae bacterium | reverse complement strand
GCCGAGCGTCGCCAGCATCATGGGCAGGATCAGACTGAAGTTATTGCTCATCTCGGTCACCAGTAAAATACCGGTAATCGGCGCGCGGACCGACGCCGCAAACAGCGCGCTCATCCCCACCAGCCCCAAGGCCATCTGACTCTCAGCTATCTCGGGAAACCAGATGCCGAGCCCCTGCGCCCAGGCAACCCCCAGCAAGGTTCCCAATGCCAGCAAGGGGGCAAAGATCCCCCCGGGGATCCCGGAGCAAAAACAGAGAAGCGTGCCGATTGTGCGCCACAACAGCAAGGCCACTATCCATTGCAATGGCAGATCCATCGCCATCCAGTGCGGGATCTGCGCCATGCCACCGCTGTGCCAGCCAAGCACGGTCAACGACAGGAGGCCAAACAAACCACCAACCATAGCCACGGTTGCCACCAAGACATGGCGCCGTCCCCGATGCCACGCCAGGTAGCCATCCTGCCCCCAGCCAACCAAACGATTCAACAGGGTGCCGCAAACACCGGCAACACAGCCGAGCAACAGATAGGCGCCAAGATGCGTCAGTGGCGGCGCAGTCAGTTCCGGCAATGCAAATATCGGTTTGTCACCGATCAGCGCATGACGCACCAGGGTTGCCGAGATCACCGCGACACTGACGGCCTTGACCGAGACAAACGAATAGCGGAACTGGGATCTGAGCTCCTCGAGAACGAACAGAATCGCCGCCAGAGGTGCGTTAAACGCCGCCGTCAAACCCGCCGCCGCGCCCGCCGCCAGTAATACGTGACGAGAATCTGCCGAGGATCGATCCAGCGTCGCAACCATGGCCCCCACATTACCGCCGATCTGTACCGACGGCCCCTCGCGCCCCAGTATCATCCCGGAGCCCAATGCAGCCAGCCCACCGAAGAATTTCACCGGCAAGACCCGCTGCCAGCGAACGGGCCGGATCCCCTCCAGAGCCCCCTCGATCTCCGGGATCCCGGAGCCGCCAGCTTCCGGAGCGAATCGGCTCGTCAACCAGATGGCCAAACCTGCCATCAAGGCTCCGCTGACAAAGGCGCCCCCCCAACGCCACAACGATGGCAACTCCTGCAACCACGCCAGCCGCGTCGATACCACGGCATCAAGAGCCAACTCGAAACCGCAGCAAATGAGACCAGTCACGATTCCGGCGAGGGCGGCTAACAACAGCAGCTTGGGAGAAGAGGTATCCCGGCGCAGGATGCGTCGCAGTAATAGGCGCAATCGGACACGGCGAGAGAGCGAAGAGACGCGGTGTTGTCGCATGGTGACTCCTGAGCATTGTCATGGGCGCTCGTCGCGTCCGCTTTTGGCTTTTGCTATAGTGCTGGAATTATTGCACGCCTTGCAGCATTCATTCTTGCTGCTTTTTTAAGGGGTTTCCGATGCCAGAATCTACCATGCATTCCGCTCGTCTGTTCGAACAAGCCCGTCACACCATCCCCGGAGGCGTCAACTCGCCAGTCCGCGCCTTCAATGGTGTCGGAGGCACACCACGCTTCATCGCCCGGGCTGATGGCGCCTACTTGTATGATGTCGATGGCCGGGGCTATATCGACTACATCGGCTCCTGGGGGCCCATGCTGCTCGGCCATAATCACCCGACCATCAAGAAGGCCGTCCTGGCCGCCGTCGAGTGCGGTCTCAGCTACGGAGCGCCAACCGAAATTGAAGTGCGCATGGCAGAGACGATCCGCAACATACTGCCGTCGATGGAGATGACCCGCATGGTCAACTCCGGCACCGAAGCCACCATGAGCGCCATTCGTCTGGCCCGGGGCTTTACCGGCCGCGACAAGTTCATCAAGTTTGAGGGCTGCTATCACGGTCACGCCGATGCCCTGCTGGTCAAAGCCGGATCCGGAGCATTGACTCTCGGTCAGCCCAACTCGCCCGGCGTTCCTGCCGACTTTGTCAAACACACACTCGTCTGTGATTACAACGATCTGACCTCGGTGCGGGCCGCCTTCGAGCAGTATCCGCAGGAGATCGCCTGCATCATCGTCGAGCCGGTGGCCGGCAACATGAACTGCGTTCCGCCGGTTCCGGGTTTTCTGGAGGGCTTGCGCGCCCTGTGTGACGAGTTCGGCGCCCTGCTGATTTTCGACGAGGTGATGACCGGCTTTCGCGTCAGTCTGCAAGGGGCCCAAGGCTTCTATGGCATCAC
Organism: Aeromonadaceae bacterium; assembly: GCA_041905215.1. GTDB lineage: Bacteria > Pseudomonadota > Gammaproteobacteria > Enterobacterales > Aeromonadaceae > Pseudaeromonas. The sequence continues at coordinate 4,536 of JAYRLO010000163.1, read as the reverse complement.
CCCGGATCTCACCACGCTGGGCAAGATCATCGGCGGCGGCATGCCGGTCGGTGCCTTTGGCGGTCGCCGCGAGATCATGGAGTACCTGGCGCCGGTGGGCCCCGTCTATCAGGCGGGAACTCTCTCCGGCAATCCGGTGGCGATGGCGGCTGGTCTGGCCATGCTGGAAGCCATTCAAGCGCCAGATATCTACCAACAACTGAACCAGAAGGCTCACCAGCTCACCGAAGGGCTGAAACTGGCCGCGCAACGCAACGCGATTCCGTTGGTTACCACTCAGGTGGGCGGTATGTTCGGCCTCTTCTTCAGCAGCGAGAGCGAGATCCACAGCTTCGCCCAGGTCACCCAGTGCAACATGGCCGCATTCCGCAGTTTCTACCATCTGATGCTCGATGCCGGCATCTATCTGGCCCCCAGCGCCTACGAGGCCGGGTTCATCTCGTTGGCTCATGGCCAGGCAGAAATTGATGCAACGATACAAGCCGCAGATCGCGCCTTCGGCAAACTGCGCAATGAAGGATTTGGTAATTAATGGGTGTCACCCTCAACAAATTGCACACACCAGGATGAAAAATGACGCATAAAACAGATCTGATTAGTGCCGAGCAGGCACTCCCTGGCCGTCATGAACCGCTAACCATGAACCCACTGCATGCCGTCAGCGGTCACTGCATGCAAGCCCCCTACCCGGCGCACTATGAGCTGGCCTATTTTGCCATGGGCTGTTTTTGGGGCGTCGAGCGTTTGTTCTGGCAGCAAGCGGGAGTCTATGTCACCGCGGTCGGTTATCAGGGCGGCTTCACACCCAATCCAACCTATGAGGAGGTGTGCAGCGGCCTGACCGGCCACGCCGAAAGCGTGCTGGTGGTCTATGATCCGCGGCAGATCAGCTATGCTGCTCTACTCAAGTTGTTCTGGGAACATCACGACCCGGCCCAAGGCATGCGCCAGGGAGGCGATATCGGCACTCAGTACCGCTCGATTCTGTTTCCGGTCAACGACACCCAGTACCAGGTCGCTCAGGATTCCCTGGCAGCCTTCCAGGATGCCATGTTCCAGGCACAGGATAACCGCCCCATCACTACCCTGATCGAGATGGCTCCCCGCTTCTACTTTGCCGAGGAGTATCACCAGCAATATCTGGCCAAGAATCCCCAAGGCTATTGTGGTCTGGGCGGTATCGGCATCTGCCTGCCTCCATCGCTGGTCGTGGCGGAGTAAGCACTCACCGGAGCAGGTTCGGCTTCGACACCCTGGCCTGATAGTGCATCACGCTATCAGGCCATTTTCTTATAGCGAAACGATGTTAATTTGCTCAGAGATCCGGCCGATATCCACGATAGACACACAGTCAGGAGTGGACCATGCGCATTACCGAGCAACAAGTTCGCGTCGGTGTCGACTATCAGCAGCAGCAGATCCAGCTCCGTCAGCAGACCACTCTGGACTCCGAGCTCCCCGTCAGCGAAATCCGACTCAATCAGCAGAGCAGCGATTATGAAGAGTTAGCCATCAGCTCGCTGAGCGAAGGCATCTCACGGGATACTCAGCCGGAGACCAAGGTCCAGCAAAAACTGGATGACTCCGCCCTGCTCAACCGCCGTGAACTGGCCAAGAAGGCCCGCGAGGCCGCCGAATCATCGGCCAGTGCCAGACCCAGCACCACAGAGACGACCAGCAGCAGCCCTCTGGCTCCCAATCTGGAGCTGATCCGCCAGACCAGTGAATGGCTCGACAGTCTGGACAGCGGAGCCGTCGCCAGCGACAGCAAAGTCCAATCCGACGACGAGATGGAAGCCGAGATGTCACTCAGCAGCCAGATGCGCATTCTCAAGACCTTGCTGGAGAAGATGCTGGATATCACCATCGACCTGCCCAAAGTTGGCGGTAATGATAGCGCCGCGCCAACGGCCAGTGCCACTCAGGCTCCGGCATCTGCCACGACCCCGACCACCTTGGCCAACGGCGAACCAAACCGTACCGTTCAGGTCAGCGAGGCCAGTTACGAGCAGGAGCAACTCGCCTTCGTGGCCAATGGTCAGGTCACCACCGCCGATGGCCGCGAGATCAAGTTTGATCTCGGCTTTGCCCTCAACTACCAGAAGCTGCAACTGAGTGAACGGCTGACCAGCAGCGCGGCCCTCAAAGATCCGCTCGTGCTCAATCTCGAGGGGCTGGTACCCGGCTTCAGCTCGGCCAGTTTTGAATTTGATCTGGATGCCGACGGCAGCCGCGAGAGCCTGACTCAGCTGGCCAACAACTCCGCCTTTTTGGCGCTCGATCGCAATGGCAACGGCCAAATCGATGATGGCAACGAGCTGTTCGGCGCCCGCAGCGGCAATGGGTTTGCCGAGCTCGCAGCGCTCGATGAAGATGGTAACGGCATTCTGGATGAGGCCGACAGCGGCTTTGCCAGCCTACGGCTCTACCGCTCCGATACCGCCCTGCTGACCCTGGGTGATCAGAAGATCGGTGCCATCTTTCTCAATGCCGCCGCCACCCCCTTTATGCATCTGGGCGGTGATCAGGGGGCGCAAGGAGAAAGCCCGGCGGTGTTGCGCCAAACCGGAATTTACCTCACCGAGGATGGTAAGGCTGGCACCCTGCAACAGATCGACCTGCGGGTATGACTAACCCCAAGAGTCCGCGCTCTGGGTAAATTGATGACAGGATAGCTCCGGCCTGTGGCAAAAATGCCCGGCTACAGTGCCGGGCAATCTCATGACTCGATGTCGCAAAAAAACGCTTATTCCGCCGTAATCACGCCTCGAGAGCCGGCATCCGAGTCAACCCAAACATCTTCAGCTCTGAGCTGGCGATCGCCCTGGATGGTATAGGTGATCATACCATCGCGGAAGATCAGAGCCCCATCGCTCTTTTTGGCTTTGACCTTCTTGCCATTGACCAGAACCTGATCCTGGGCATTAATCTGGATCGTCGCTACGGTGTCATCAGAATCTGTTTTTGCAATCCATTTCCCTGCATAGGGGCTGCCATTACTAGCAGCCGATGCACGACCTGCTACCGAGAGATAACCAGCCTTGGCATTTTCTGCCTTGCTCTTGTGGATATCACAGCCTTGCAATTCACTCGCTTGGGTGCAGCCAGAACGCTCAAGTTGCTCCATGTAACTGCTGTGACCTGTTTTTGCCGGAGCCGCTGCCTGGTTAACATATCCCGCCTTAGCATTCTCGGCCTTGCTCTTGTGGATATCACAACCTTCTAACTCGCTCACCTGGGTGCAACCTGACTTTTCCAGCTGGTGCCGATATTTGGCATTCATGGCATGGGCAGGCAGAGATCCCAACAGAGTCAAAGAAATCAGTACCGTCATAATTTTGCGCATAATAAAAATATCCTTCCTATTAATTCAATGTCATATCGTTTTGTTGCTGAAACTTACAGTTAACTGGTGGCTCTTAATGAGCGAAATTCACCATTCTCGCTAAATGTGCACATAAATGTATCCATCTCACCCCGATTCTCGTTCGATTGCCCATAAACAGCATAATGGTCACCATCGTGTTCCAATGGCAATGTGGTTATATATCGTGGGCTAACATGGTATTTGCTAGATACTTCACCAACACAATACTTGGCCATTTGATCTTGTTGTACATGCAAATGACGTGAATCATGATGATGATGCTGCTGTCCCCAAACA
>JAYRLO010000163.1:0-862 GCA_041905215.1 Aeromonadaceae bacterium | reverse complement strand
GATTGCTGTCATCATCACTCTTTTCTTTATTATTCTTTTTATGGTGTTTGCCGGCATAATAGCCAGCCGCACCTACCGCTCCTAGCGCCGCAGCCCCGACAGCGAGTTTTTCACCATCAACATTCTGACAACCTGTTGCCAGCATCGACATGATAAGGCCTGATGCCATCAGAGTGATTCGTGCGTTCATCGTATTACCACCACCATTAATTGTTACTTGTTGTTTCACTCGTCCGACAATATGAATAACGAGCGAATGAATGACATGCAAAACACTCTAGCGTGAGCCTTGAAAACAAGGAAATAAAAACAAATAAAAAAAAATTATAAGCCATACCACGGACCTTTACGCTTCACGCATCACCGCAGATCATGAATAAAGACCATATAAATCAGACGCATAACATCAACGCAACCGGATGTGCAAGATGCCAAAATGTCAGGGACCCCAGATCATTCGAACCATGACGAGCATAATGAATCAGCTATAGGATTATTCACAAAGAGCCATGTTCAAAGCGATCTTTCAAATGTAACAACGACAAAAATAGATTCATTATTTTTTATAATAAAAAATGGATCGCCATCGACAGAAATCAGACATAAATTTGTACCGCGATGTAAAAAATCTATATCCACACTCATTACATGGGAAATATATAATGCACTGGTATCTGCGAGCTATTAAACAATACTTAACATTCCGTGGTCGCGCCAGCCGCCAAGAGTACTGGATGTTTGCTCTTTACAATGTTGTCATCTCTATTGTGTTGTATGTCATTGGGCATAAACTGGGTGGCGGCGACAAACCATTGGGGGTTTATGGGTTGCTCATATTACTACCAGCCTTTTCCCTCAGCGT
>JAYRLO010000162.1:0-6739 GCA_041905215.1 Aeromonadaceae bacterium | reverse complement strand
CAGACCGTCGGCGGTTTCTTGCCAGCGCACGAAGCGGGCGGGCGAACAGGCGCCGACCGTATTGGGGCTCTCGCCGGTCAGATAGGAGGAGAGATAACAGCGCCCTTCGGCCATGATGCAGAGGCTGCCGAAGGCAAATACCTCCAGCTCGGCCGTGGTTTCACGAGACAGCTGTTTGACCTGATGGATTGACAGCACCCGGGGCAGCACCACCCGCTTGATGTTGAAGTTATCCTGGTAGAAACGAATGGCGGCGCTGTTGGTTGCCGAGGCTTGCACCGATAGATGAATTTCCATCTGCGGATACTGTTGCCGGCAGTAATTCAGCACGGCGATATCGGCGATGATCAGCGCATCCGCACCGATAGCAACCGCACGGTCGACGGCCTGTTGCCACCTGGTTTCGGCGCAGGGATGGGCAAAGGTGTTGATGGCGACATGCAGTTTGCGACCGTGCTGGTGCACGTAATCGACGCCACGCGCCAATTTCTTCTCATCAAAATTCAGCCCCGCAAAATGGCGGGCATTGGTGTCGTCCTTGAAGCCGATATAGACGGCATCGGCTCCCTGATCGATGGCGGCTTTCAGGGCGGGCAGGTTTCCGGCCGGGCAGAGTAATTCCATGGCGTGTTCCACTCGTCTTTAATTGGTGGCGATTGTAGAGAGTGGTTCCGGCTTCGGCCATGACCTGGGGCAGTTTTCTGTATCAGCGCCGGATAAACTTGATTTTCAACAGAAATCGTTCAGACAAAATGTGCTTAGATCCTGCCTGTTTGTTTAAGGAGAGTTTACTGATGTTGAATCGCCTGCGTCGAAGCCTGGTGTTGCATGCCCCCGAACTATTGCGTATTCCTGCGCGTCTGATGCCGTTCGCGCTGCAGCAGGCATTGATGGAGCGTCTGCTGCATCTGGTATTTAAAGAGGCATTGGCGGATGGTGACTTTGCCTTTTTGGAGGAGAAGTGGCTGAAGATCGAGATCAGTGATCTGGGGCTGGGTTGGTTTATCAGCTATCAGACCGAGCAGTTACTGATAGCGCCGCAAGCGCCGCGAGTCGATGTGACCTTCGCCGCGCCGCTCAACGATCTGATTTTGATTGCCGGCCGCAAAGAGGATCCGGACAGCCTGTTTTTCCAGCGTCGCTTGCGCATCGAAGGGGATACGGAACTGGGTCTGGAGTTGAAGAATTTGCTCGATAGCATCGATCTGGATCTGCTGCCTGGGTTGCTCAAACGGGCGTTGTGCGATCTGGCGAGCTTTGTGCAGAGTGGTTTGCAGCCAGCCGCTGCGGCCTGATCGTGGCAAGCTTGACTCCCTGCAGGTACGACTGAATGGGCGGCGATGGCTCGCGAGGACAACCGAGGGGTCTCCGTGCTACCATCGCCGCAAAGCATGACTCACGACTGTTTCTTCGATGTTAGATAATATCCGCGTAGTTCTGGTTAACACCTCCCATCCTGGCAATATCGGCTCTGCGGCGCGAGCCATGAAGACCATGGGCATCCATGATCTGGTACTGGTCGATCCGGTTGAACCCCCCGATGGTCGGGCAACCGCCATGGCGGCGGGTGCTGTCGATGTCTTGGCTAACCTGCGTATCGTCGCGACCCTGGCGGAGGCCGTTGCTGACTGTGGTCTGGTTATTGGCTCGAGCGCCCGGAGCCGGACGTTGGACTGGCCGATGCTGGATCCGCGAGAGGCCGGTGCCAAGTCGGTTGCCGAGGCGACTCAGCACAAGGTGGCTCTGGTCTTCGGCCGGGAGCGCACCGGTCTGACCAACGACGAGTTGCAGCAGTGTCACTATCACGTCTGTATCCCCGCCAATCCCGACTACAGTTCGCTGAATCTGGCCATGGCCGTACAGACCATCTGCTATGAGGTGCGTATGCACTCGCTGGCGGAGAGGCCCCAAGCCTCGCCCGATGAGAGCTATCCCCAGCAGCAGGATCTGGATCGCTTCTACGTTCACCTCGAACAGATCCTGTTGCAGGTCAATTTTTTGCGGGCCGATCACCCCGGCAATGTCATGAGTAAATTGCGCCGTCTGTTTAACCGGGTGCGGCCTGACAGTCAGGAACTGAATATCCTGCGCGGCATCCTGACGGCGGTGCAGAAACAGTTGCGTAATACCTGACCATTCGGCATGGTTAAATACTTGACTGAAAAACTCAGGCATGGGAGCATGATTCCATGCTGAATGTGAGAGGGTATTGCCATGAGACTGACTTCAAAAGGACGTTATGCCGTCACGGCACTGCTGGATGTGGCGCTACATAACGAATTGGGCCCGGTACCGCTGGCCGATATCTCGGAGCGTCAAGGCATCTCCCTTTCCTACCTGGAACAACTCTTTTCCAAGCTGCGCAAGCAGGGGTTGGTGGCGAGCGTGCGAGGTCCGGGCGGCGGTTACCGCTTGGGGCGTGCCGCCGATGAGATCTCCATCAGTCAGATCATCTCGGCTGTCAACGAATCCGTTGAAGCCACTCGTTGCCACGGGGATGAGGGTTGCCAGGGAGGCGTTCGCTGTTTGACTCACTCGTTATGGCGAGATTTGAGTGGTCGCATCAGCAGTTTTCTCGATGAGATCACGCTGGGTGAGTTGGTGACTCAGGCCGAGGTCAAGCAGATCGCACAACGACAAGACAAGCAAAAGCAGGTGGGAGCCTCTTTCGGGCATAAGTTGGAAGTTGACCCTGTGACGGTCAGCGTGCGCGCCATTTGATGATTACTCCTGCCCTATTTCGAGGTTTTTAAACAATGAAGCTGCCGATTTATCTGGATTATTCCGCCACCACACCGGTGGATCCCCGTGTCGCCGAGAAGATGATGCAATGCCTGACTCTGGATGGCATCTTCGGTAATCCGGCCTCCCGCTCCCACCGTTTTGGTTGGCAAGCCGAAGAGGTCGTTGATGAGGCGCGTAATCATATTGCCGATCTGATCGGTGCCGACCCGCGGGAGATTGTCTTTACCTCCGGGGCGACCGAATCCAACAACCTGGCCATCAAGGGGATTGCCCACTTCTACCAGAAGCAGGGCAAGCACATCATCACCTGCAAGACTGAACACAAGGCTGTCCTGGATCCTTGCCGCTACCTCGAGGGTGAGGGGTTCGAAGTTACCTATCTGGAGCCGCAGCCCAATGGTCTGGTCACGCTTGAACAACTGACGGCGGCACTGCGCGAGGACACCATTCTGGTCAGCCTGATGCACGTCAACAACGAGATCGGCGTCATTCAGGATGTGGCCGCTATCGGTGAGCTGTGTCGCTCCCGCAAGATCTTCTTCCACGTCGATGGCGCCCAGAGCGTTGGCAAGATCCCGGTGGATGTCGAGGCGATGAAGATTGATCTGCTGTCGATGTCGGCGCACAAGGTCTATGGCCCCAAGGGGATTGGTGCTCTTTATGTACGCCGCAAGCCGCGGGTGCGTCTGGAAGCCCAGATGCATGGCGGTGGCCATGAGCGGGGCATGCGCTCGGGCACCTTGCCGACTCACCAGATCGTTGGCATGGGCGAGGCGTTCCGCATTGCCAAGCAGGAGATGGCCGCCGAAGGTGAGCGCATTCTGCAGCTGCGTGATCGTCTGTGGAGTGGTCTGCAACAGATTGAAGAGGTGCACCTCAACGGTGATCTGGAGCATCGCGTACCGGGCAACCTGAATGTCAGTTTCAACTATGTCGAAGGTGAGTCTCTCATCATGGCGCTCAAGGATCTGGCGGTCTCCTCCGGTTCGGCTTGTACCTCGGCCAGTCTGGAGCCCTCTTATGTATTGCGCGCTTTGGGTCTGACGGATGAACTGGCTCATAGCTCGATTCGTTTTTCCATCGGTCGCTTCACCACCGACGAAGAGATCGATTATGCCGTGCAACTGATCAGTGATGCGATCGGTCGTTTGCGTGAAATGTCACCCTTGTGGGACATGTTCAAGGATGGTGTCGATCTATCCAAAGTGGAATGGGTCAGTCATTAAGTCGTCGGAACGTAGTGAATAGGAGGCCGACATGGCATACAGCGAAAAAGTCATTGATCATTATGAAAACCCACGTAATGTTGGCTCCTTCGATAAGGATGACCCGAACGTGGCAACCGGGATGGTTGGCGCCCCGGCTTGTGGTGACGTCATGAAGTTGCAGTTGAAGGTCAACGACGCCGGCGTCATCGAAGATGCCAAATTCAAGACCTATGGCTGCGGTTCAGCGATTGCGTCGAGCTCGCTGGTGACCGAATGGGTCAAGGGCAAGACGCTCGAGCAGGCCCAAGCGATCAAAAATACCGAGATTGCCGAGGAGCTGGCACTGCCGCCGGTTAAGATCCACTGTTCAATCCTGGCTGAAGACGCGATCAAGGCGGCGATTGCCGACTACAAGAAGAAGAAAGGTCTCGAGTAATCCGTTAGAAGGTGGAGCAAGATGGCTGTAACCATGACAGAAGCCGCGTCCGAGCGGGTCAAGAAGTTCCTGCAGAGCCGCGGCAAGGGGGTGGGCTTGCGCCTTGGCGTCAAGACCTCCGGTTGTTCGGGCATGGCTTATGTGCTGGAATTTGTTGACGAGATCCAGCCTGAAGACGAAGTATTTGACCTTAATGGGGTCAACATCATAGTCGACAGCAAGAGTCTCATCTATCTGGATGGCACCGAGCTGGACTTCGTGAAGGAAGGGCTGAACGAAGGCTTCAAATTCAATAACCCGAACAAGAAAGGGGAGTGTGGTTGCGGCGAAAGCTTCACCGTCTGAGTCGGGTCTGGCCATCGATGCCAGACTCGGGTTCTCGACCAACGCACCACCTGTTCCCTTGAGAGTATCCAGTGAACTATTTCGAGCTGTTTGATCTCGCGCCATCCTTTGCATTGGATGCCAGCCAATTGGCACTCCAGTACCGTCAATTGCAACAGCAATACCACCCTGATCGTTATGCTGCCGCAACGGAAGCCGAGCAACTGCAGGCCCTGCAACAGGCGAGTACGGTCAATGCTGCCTACCAAACCCTCAAGGATCCGCTCTTTCGTGCCGAGTATCTGCTGATGCTGCAGGGGCTGGATATCCGCGGCGAGCAGCAGACCCTGCAGGATCCTGAATTTCTGATGCAACAGCTGAGCTGGCGCGAAGAGCTTGAGGCGTTGCGCGACGCTGCCGATCCGGAGGCGCAGATCCCGGTGTTTGAACAGCGGATCAGCAGCGAACACAATCGCCTGATGCAGCAGTTACAACAGGCGCTGGAGGCGGCTGAATTGCCACTCGCGGCCGATCGTATTCGCAAGCTCAAGTTTGTTCGCAAGTTGCGTGATGAATTGAGCCGTCTCGAAGACTCATTGATGGATCTGTAAACAGATATGGCCTTACTACACATTGCCGAACCAGGACTCAGCGCCGCGCCACACCAGCACAAGTGGGCGGTCGGTATCGATCTGGGGACTACCAACTCGCTGGTTGCTGTGGTGCGCAGTGCCAGCGCCGAGACGCTAGCCGATGAACAGGGGCGTCATCTGTTGCCTTCTGTGGTCCACTATCAGAGCGATGGCTTGCGGGTCGGGTTTGAGGCGCGACAGGATGCGGCGCAAGATCCGTGTAATACACTCTCCTCCGTCAAGCGTTGGATGGGCAAGGCGGCCAGCGATGTCAGTGTCGAGCATCTGCCCTATCAGCTGAGTGCCAGTGCCACCGGTATGGCACAGATCGAGACGGTACAGGGGCCGGTCAATCCGGTTCAGGTCTCGGCCGAGATCCTCAAGGCGCTGGCGATGCGGGCCAGCCACACTCTGGGTGCCGAACTCGATGGCGTGGTGATCACAGTCCCCGCCTATTTCAACGATGCTCAGCGCCAAGCGACCAAGGATGCGGCCCGTCTGGCTGGCTTGCATGTGCTGCGTCTGCTCAATGAACCGACCGCAGCGGCCGTGGCCTATGGTCTGGACTCGGGGCAGGAGGGGCTCATCGCCGTCTATGATCTCGGCGGTGGTACCTTCGATATCTCGATCCTGCGTCTGCATCGCGGTGTCTTCGAGGTATTGGCCACTGGCGGCGACTCTGCGCTCGGTGGTGATGATTTCGACCATCTGCTGGCCGACTGGATACTGAAACAGGCGGCGCCCTCGGCGCCACTCTCGGCGCAGCAGCAGCGTCAGCTGCTGGATCTGGCCTGCGCGCTCAAGCAGCAGTTGACCGATGAATCCGAAGTCGCGGCCGAGTTTCTCGGCTGGCAGGGCTCCGTCAGCCGAGCTCAGTTCGAGGCGCTGATTGAACCTCTGGTCAAGAAGACGCTGCAGGCCTGCCGCCGGGCTCTCAAGGATGCCGAGGTGACGGCCGACGAGGTGTTACAGGTGGTGATGGTGGGTGGTTCGACCCGGGTGCCGCTGGTGCGTCAGCGGGTGGGTGACTTCTTTGGTCGCCCACCGTTGACCAGCATAGATCCGGACAAGGTTGTCGCCCTCGGCGCGGCCATCCAGGCCGATGTGCTGGTGGGCAACAAGCCGGACACCGAGATGCTGCTACTGGATGTCATCCCACTCTCGTTGGGGTTGGAGACCATGGGCGGTCTGGTCGAGAAGATCATTCCGCGCAACACCACCATCCCGGTGACTCGCGCCCAGGAGTTCACCACCTTCAAAGATGGCCAGACGGCGATGGCGATCCATGTGGTGCAAGGTGAGCGGGAACTGGTGGCGGATTGCCGCTCCCTGGCCCGCTTTACGTTGCGCGGCATACCGCCACTGGCGGCCGGGGCGGCCCATATTCGCGTCAC
>JAYRLO010000161.1:0-6757 GCA_041905215.1 Aeromonadaceae bacterium | reverse complement strand
CAAATCTCGCCAGATGGACACTCTGAGTGCTCGAGCATCCCCTGAGCAGATTGCTCAGGCGGCCTTGCAGTATGGGTGTCGGAGTGTGGCGTTTACCTATAACGATCCAGTGGTATTCATGGAGTATGCGCTGGATGTCGCTGCCGCTTGTCATGCGGTTGGTGTGCAGACCATTGCCGTGACTGCCGGATATATTAATCCGGAACCTGCCGTCGAGTTCTTCGCCGGGATGGATGCTGCAAACGTCGATCTCAAGGCCTTCAGCGAATCTTTCTATCACCAGATCTGTGGCGGACATCTGCAGCCTGTACTCGAGACTCTCTGTTACCTGAGGCGGAATACATCGGTCTGGTTGGAATTGACGACCCTGCTGATCCCTGGTCTTAACGACAGTGATTCGGAGATCCGGGCGCTCTGTGAGTGGGTTGGTCAACAGCTGGGGCCTGATGTGCCCATACATTTCACGGCCTTTCACCCGGACTACAGGCTGCGAGACATTCCGGCTACACCCAACGAGACCCTGAGCCGTGCTCGCTCGTTGGCTTTGGCGTGCGGGCTACACCATGCCTATACCGGCAATGTCCACGACTCGCGCGGCGAGAGCACTTGGTGTCCGTCGTGTGGCAATTTGCTGATCGAGCGGGACTGGTACCGGCTCGGTCACTGGGGATTACAGGAGTGTGCTTGCAATCGCTGTGGTGCCCGGTTACCGGGCTGCTTTGAGGCGACGCCGGGGCTGTGGGGGCCCCGACGATTGGCGATTACTCCGGGCGAGTAGTTATTCCCGGTTTCCCTGTTGTGGGGTTTTGTCGGCACTCCAGATGCGGTATTCGACGAGGGTCTCGGCGGGGGCATAGATGACCAGCGGTAACCGACTGTTGTAACGCAGCAGATAGCCGTCGCCGAATACCGGGACATTGGCTTTCTTCTCACTGCCTTTCGGGCAGGCCATCAAGGTGCTTATTGGCCCTTTCAATTCAGCCAATCGATAGTAGTTGTAGCCCCAGCCTGGCAGATCCTCTGCCTGCAGGTCTCCTGCCAAGCGGCGGGTATTGCAGTCTACCGTCATTGGCTTACTGATCATCACCTCAACCTTACGGCTGGATTCGTCGTCGAGTTTGGGCAACCGAATCACGACTCGTTGTTCGTTGGATTTGGCCACCGGAAACATCTTGATATCCTGTTTGGGTGCCGCCTGGAGTGGCATGGCGATGCTGGCGAGCAACAAACTGATCATCGTGAGTCTACGCATGTGGGGTTCCTTAAGATGGAGAACAATGGTTCGGTCCAGCCTTGTTTATCAGAGGCCGACTCAATCGGAGTTAAACCGAGGGGTGATTGGACTGATTGGTGCTGTCGTGCGCTCCTGTTTGGTCAACAACCACAACGCATTTCCTTCGGCACTGAGTAACAGATGTTGCTCATCGAGTTGAACCAGTTGGCGACTACGGTTGAAGAGAGCCAGCCAGATGTCCTGCAAAAACTGTGCATTTTTTGCCAACAACATCTTGCCAGCCTGGTTCAGAGGCAGGGCGCTGTAGGTATTGGTCTGGAACATCAAAAAACCGTCGGCGACTTGCCAGTTTCCCTGGAGTCCGAGGTGCAGATCTGCGGTCTCGTGCGGGGAGCCTAACTTCAACAAAATCTCTATCTGCGCGGTACCATTGCTAAGAAAACGCATCTCCCCGGATTCCTGCCAGTGGGTGATCGGTATATTCAGGATCAGGCTTGGAAGCGGCATGGCGCCATGGTTTTCTCGCGTATAGCTCCATAAATGGCCAGCAATTTTATCATTGAGGCGTTGATCGGAGTGCAACCAGAGGTCACCGATGATGGCGCCGGACAGGAGTACGCATAGCAATAGCAGTTGCCAATTGGAGTACTTAATCCTCATCGACACAGCTCCTGTGGGTGCCCAGCCATCGAAAAGTTAATGCTATCCGTGGTACTGAGCCAAATGAGCGTCCAGCGATCTTGCTGAATACCGATGATGAGCTGTTGAGGCGGGGGTAATTTTTGATGCTTCCCCCAGCGTTGCAGACAAGACAGCAGTTCAGGATTTTCGATGGTGAGCTTATGCCCTTGTTGCCATTCGATGAGCTGCGGATGTGGCGCTGTGGATTGGGGGGCTGCGGGGCCTATGAGGGTCAGCAGCAGATGGCCTGCGACTAGCAGTAACAGTAGTAATCCGAGCCAAAAACAGAACTTACGCCACCGGGAAGGGGCGAAGGCTTCGGCTTGCAGGAGCGCGGTAATCTCATCGCGATCTAAATGCACATTCATGGCTGCCACTCGTAGTCGTTGAGCAAACTATACATGATTGTGCGGATCCGATGCAGCCGGCGCCAACGCAATTAATTCAACCAGCCGCCATTGGCGGCTGGCTGCCGGACTGGCGCTTAGTTGGTCAGAGTTCCTTCGACCAGTTCGTAGGATTTAACCGCATCGCCCTCAAACTTCAGGGTCACAATCTTTTGTGCCTTCTTGGTATCAGAGCCCAGAGCATTGGCCAGTGTCATGGCACTACCGGCCTTGTCGCTGATGCTGCTGATGTCATATTTCCAGACTTCATTGCCACTGACGGTTTCGATCACCTTCGGCGCACCCAGCTTGGCCTTTACTTCAGCCTTGGTTGCGCCGGCTTGAACTTTGGTCTTCACCAATTCAAGAACTGCTTTATCGGTTGAAATCCCGGCATCACCGGCACTGTCGATAGCAGATGCGGTCTCGGTGACGGCATCGAGCAGCCCGGCTTGAGCGGATGCTGCAAAGGCTAATAGCAGGGTTGCGGCGAGTGTCATTTTTTTCATGAAAGTGCTCTCTACTTTTGAGTTGTTTGTGGATGTAAGTGGACTCATACAAATATGAGTCGCTCACGGTACAAGAGGTGAACAATAGGGTCAATTGAATTCATCTGCTCGGGATTTGCTTCAGAATGTGCTGGCCTGCTCGCGAGTTTAAGGCGATCTGGCGAAGCCGTGCTCTGCCATCAATGGACACTAGTAATGCGATTACTGAACATAGTCTGGAGTCGTTTACCTTGGTGGCCTAGGCTGAACAGAGGTCAGTTTCTTGCGAGGCGACGTTATGAAACTCGGTATGGGGCTCAAACATGTTAGCTTTTCCGGCGTCATCGCGACTCTGTGTTGCGCCATGAATGCTCAAGCGATTGAGTTACAGCCAGGCAGTTACACCCCGGCTCCGAGCGGTAGTTCTGTGCTGGATCTGACCTATGCCCATTTACGGCGTGATGCTCTGTATAAACAGGGCGAGAAAATGCCGGGGGAGTTTCTTCTGGAAATGGATATGGTGCAACTCCGTGGGCGGCACTATTTAAACGATGTCAGTTATAGCAAGTCCATCGGTTTTTCACTCTACTGTGGGCAGACCCAGGGGCTGCGTGATATTGCCTACTGGGGGCGTCGCAACGGCTGCGCAGATCTGTTGCTCGGTGGGACCCTGTGGCCTCTGGTGGATAACAAACGACAGATATACTTCGGGCTATCTCCCTATGTGACATTTCCGACGGGTCAATATGATGCGAAACGGCCCTTCAATCTGGGCGAGAATCGCTGGACTGTCGGTCTCAATTCGGGCTACTCCCGTCCAATAGATGAGCATTGGCAATGGGAGTTGATGGGGGATCTGCAGGCGTATGGTGAAAATGACGCCTATCTGGGAACTCACTCTCTGAAGCAGGAGCCTGTGGGCAGCCTGCAGTTTCATCTGCGCTATAACATCAACAAACAGGGGCGGGTATTTGTCTCCTATCTGCATGATTGGGGTGGGGAAACCAGAATCGATGACCAACCCCAACACAACAGTCGCAACAATAGCCGCTATCGCCTGGGCTATGCCTATCGAGCCACTCCGGGCCTTTTGCTGCAGCTGAGCTGGGGGGCTGATCTTCATGTAGAAAATGGTATGCGCGAGGATCAGCGTCTGTTATTGCGCAGTGTCTGGATATTTTAGTGGCTGACTGCTTCGGGGCAGCCATGTGAGGCAATGGCTAGCCCAAAGCGGTATCCAGAGTCATCATCAAGGCAAATCCCAACATCAATCCCAAGGTCGCGAAGGTCTGATGGCCGTTGCGGTGGGTTTCCGGTATCACCTCATGTGAGACGACGAATAGCATGGCCCCTGCCGCCAGTCCCAAGCCGATGGGATATGCTAGCGGCATGCCACTGGCGAGGCCGACCCCAAGCAGAGCGCCTAAGGGCTCCAATAGACCACTGCCAATGGCGACCAGTACGGCCAATAGTGACCGGAAACCTGCGGCTCGCAGCGCCAGTGCAACGGCCAATCCTTCGGGAATATCCTGCAGAGCGATGGCGCTGGTCAGCGGCAATCCAACCGACATGTCACCTTGTGAAAAACTGACGCCGATCGCCATGCCTTCGGGCAGATTGTGCAGGGCTATGGCGAAGACGAACAACCAGACGCGGGAACAGTGGTCGTAGCCAGGGCCACAAGGCCCGGTCTTATCGTGTTCGTGCGGGGTAAATTCATCGAGCCCCAGCATCAACAGCACGCCCAGCAGCATGCCAAAGACGACAACCGCCGCGGCAATTCCGCCACTGCCCGTCAGCTCGCGCGCGGCATTCAGCCCAGGGAGCAGCAGGGAAAATGCGCTGGCAGCCAGCATCATTCCGGCCGCAAAGCCAAGCATGGCATCTTCGACGCGCTGGGGGATCGATCGTAAAAACAGCGCAGGTAAGGCACCACAGGCGGTGGTCGCAAAACCGGCCAAGCCACCGAGCAAGCCATAGCGAGCACCAGGACTGGCTGTACCGCCGAGTACCATCAAGAGACTCTGGAACAGCAGAAATAGTACAGCCCCGAGCGCTATGGCGAGGCTGGTGGCCGTGAGTGGATGGGCACGCATATGACGCCAACCGATCTGCAGCCAAGGCTCGTTGATGGTTAAGGGAACAGAAGAGCGGGATCCAACATCCATGGCAATCACCTCACGGCACAACTGGTTGATTCGACGTCTTGATTGGTCTTCAGTGTGTCTGTGTCGGCACGTTATTACAACTGCAATGACGTTGCTCTATGCCGACAGGTTTTGCCGTGGGGAATATGATGAGTGGTCTGGTTGTCGCTAGGTGCTAGCCCTTGCGTGATTCGCTAGGAGAGGTAGCGAGCTCAGGGATGTGCAGAACGAGGAGGCGAGTGACGCAGATTATCGGTTGGCAATCGACAAGAACATGGTGGCATGGCCGGACTCCGGATAATGTTCTGACAACCAGGAGTGCATTCCACACTCTGACATCAGACCCGTCACTCGTTTCCACGTTTGACGTTTCTTATTGTTCAGATCTGCACAGGGTTCGTAACAGATCCACTTGGCATGCTGCAATGCAGAATGTTTGGATACGCATAAGGTATTGCTGATATTTACTAACATAGATTCTCTTTATATAAAGCAGGGGGGGTAGAACTAAAAATATAATCGACTAATTAACGGAGGCGGTATTATTGCGGAGGCTAATAGAAGTGCGAAGAGATAAAAAAAGGGGGAAAAAAGAGAATGCAAAGAGCATTCTCTTTTTTTTGAATTAGGCCGGAACTACGTTAGCAGCCTGCGGGCCTTTTTGGCCGTTTTCTACGGTGAAGGTTACGCGTTGACCTTCGGTCAAAGACTTATAACCATCGCCAGCAATCGCGCGGAAGTGAACGAACACGTCCGGGCCGCCATTGCTTTGAGAAATGAAACCGAAACCTTTTTCTGCGTTAAACCATTTAACGGTACCAGTGGTGCTAGACATAATGTCTCCTGAATATTTGATGCAATTGTGTTTCTGTGTGACGTTCTGTTGTTGACAAAGATAAAGGAGTTAACAAGGAAGGAGTTTATTCTGGAATGACGGAACTTCGGAAGAAGTACGCAGGCAAGAAGGACAACTATTTTGTTACTTTTTCTCTGTCTCTAACAAGACATGACGGTCAATCTACGCATAATCCCATGGCATTGCAACAACATAATTTTTAAATTTCCTTAAAAAAGTTACGCCTCTGGCAAGTGGTGGCATGTTATGCACGCAACCTATTGGTTTATATCAGTTTATGCTGGGTGTTGATTTTGTGAAAACTTGTCGGATGAGCAAAATTTATTCTGAATTTGGGCTAAACAACCATCCTGGAGAGGCGATGCCGCTCAGATAAAGCCGGGGGCAGATCAGAAAAAATCAGAGGAGTTGCCGATGTTGGTTGGCTTGATGCTTCGACTTAACCGGGGGCCTCGGTCGTAGTAGTGCTAGCCGACTATCTGTTGCTGGAGTTGTCTGGCAATGCAGATCCTGAGACGTTGCCACCCATTACCCAGCCTTCAATGAGTACGGCTCTTTTGGCGGGTGGAAGGAAATGCGAGACGACGAGTTGCTGTGTGGAAAGGTGGGGCATGATCAGGCGCTATGGTGTGGGGCGAAAACAAAAAGGCCTCACATTGCTGTGAGGCCTGGTTGTAGATGGTGCCCAGACGCGGAATCGAACCACGGACACGCGGATTTTCAATCCGCTGCTCTACCGACTGAGCTATCTGGGCGAAGAATGGTGCCGGCTACCGGAATCGAACTGGTGACCTACTGATTACAAGTCAGTTGCTCTACCTACTGAGCTAAGCCGGCACACTTTATCTTGGGCGGCTCGCCCGCATGTGCAGACGAGCCTGAAATTCTATATCAATATGGTAGCAATGTTAATTCAGTCATTTCACAGCATAAACAAGGTATTACTTTGGCATCAACATGTGATC
>JAYRLO010000160.1:0-6765 GCA_041905215.1 Aeromonadaceae bacterium | reverse complement strand
ACCCCGACGAAACCGCAGGCTGGTGTGATGGCAACCATACCGGCAACCGCGCCAGAGATGGCACCCAGCAGTGAGGGTTTACCCTTCAGTGCCCATTCAGCCAGCAACCAGGAGAAGGTAGCCATCGCGGTGGCGACCCAGGTGTTGACCAGCGCCAGACCTGCGATGCCATTAGCCTCGAGAGATGAGCCGGCGTTGAAGCCAAACCAACCCACCCACAGCAGACATGCACCAATCATGGACATGGTCAGGCTGTGCGGAGCCATGGATTCGCGACCAAAACCGATCCGCTTGCCAACGAAGTAGGCACCGATCAGACCAGCGATGGCGGCGTTGATGTGGACCACGGTACCGCCGGCAAAGTCCAGGGCTCCCTTTTGGAACAGCCAACCTGCAGTTGCACCGGCAGCGGTAGCGGCATCGGCCGAGGTGTAGGCATCAGGACCTGCCCAGTACCAGACCATGTGGGCCATCGGGATGTAGGAGAAGGTGAACCAGACGACCATGAACAATAGCACGGCAGAAAAACGAATCCGTTCGGCGAAGGCACCGAGCACCAGACAGCAGGTGATGGCGGCGAAGGCTCCTTGGAAGACCACATAGATCAACTCAGAGATACCTGCTCCCTTGGAGAAGGTCGCCGCAATCGAGTCGGGCGTCACGCCAAACAGGAATAGTTTCGAGAAGGTGCCGAAGAAGGCATTTCCCTCCGTAAACGCCAGGCTATAGCCATAGCTGACCCAGAGGATGGTTGCCAGACAGAAGACGGCAAACACCTGCGCCAGAACGGATAGCATGTTCTTGGTTCGCACCAGGCCGCCGTAGAAGAGCGCGAGCCCGGGGATAGACATCAGAATGACGAATGCAGCGGAGACCATCAGCCACGCATTGTCGCCTTTATTGACCGTGATGGTTGGAGCAGCCGGTGCAGTCTCTGCTGCGGGGGCGGCTGCAGCGACCTCGGTTGCTGTTTCGGTTGGCGCTACTGTTTCATCGCTCCAGGCCGGACTGGTGAAGCCGAAGGCTCCTACCAATGCCAGAATTGCAAATAAGCGTTTCATTGTTGGTATCTCCCTGAAAGAATCGTGTCCTGTATTCGCACAGATCAGATCTGTTGAACTCGGTGGCTGGACAGGATGTCACTAACCTGATGTGTCTATCGCAGGAAACGTGCCAACCATGCAAAGGTGGGTAAAATGGCCCTATGGCCATGAATTGGCATCCAAAAGTCACGTTGCCGAAGCGTGTTGATGCAAAAACGAACGGCAATGCTTCATTTTGGTGCGTGACTCTGGTGCGAGCTTGTTGCTACTGGGCGTATGTTGCGAATGAATTGAGCAAGGAGTCTGGATGACACTCTATGTGGAGCAGATGGGGCGTGGCCCGGATCTGGTAATGGTGCATGGTTGGGGCATGAGTGGAGCCGTTTTTGACTCGGTTGCTCGAGAGTTGGCACAAGACTTTTGTGTGCACCTCGTCGATTTACCGGGCTACGGGCATAGCCAGCAAACCTCGACGGGTCTGGATGAGATCGTCGAATCGCTGCTCTCTGCGCTGCCGGCGCGATGTCATCTGTTGGGCTGGTCATTAGGCGGCATGCTGGCCTTGTTGCTGGCGGCTCGCCATCCGCAACGGGTGCAGAGTCTGATTACAGTTGCCAGTTCGCCCCGTTTTGTCGCAGAGCCCGGATGGCCAGGCACCAAGCCAGAGGTACTGACCAACTTTGCCGCACAATTAATGAGCGATAGCCACAAGACCGTGGATCGCTTTTTGGCTATTCAGGCGATGGGGAGCCCAACGGCGCGCGACGACGTCCGTCGCTTGCGTGAGTTGGTGCTGGCTCGGCCAGAGGCTAACACCGAGGCTCTGTTGCTGGGGCTGTCACTGCTTTGCGATCTGGATTTACGCGCCGAGCTGCAGTCACTCACTCGCCCGGCTCTGCACCTGTTCGGACGTCTGGATGCTCTGGTGCCAGCCACTGTGCTTGATGTGTGGCCATCCTCACAAGCCTTGCAGCAGACACACCTCTTTATGGAGTCATCCCACGCACCCTTTATGACGGAAAGTAATCAATTTGTACGAATTGTTCGCGAATTTATCGAAGCCCAACCCTAGATTCTCCTTTCATCTGAACGCCAGTTGGCCAATAATTAAACAGGGTTAATCGGTTTAGGAGATGGCTATGCAAATCGATAGTGCACTCAATTCGGGTTATCTGGGGCTACAGAAGGCCACTTCGCAGGTTGATGAGAGCAGTGCCCGGTTGGCACAACTGGCCACTCAACCGGACAAGGTGGAGCCGACCACAGAGCTCGTCAATTTGAAAGTGGCGGAGCAGGGTGGTCAGGTGGCTGCTGAAGTGGTGAAAACGGCTGATGAAATGATGGGAACTCTGCTCGACATCCGAGTCTGAGCTTCGTCGAGTCTCATGGGGGTATGACGCCGGAACCAGGCTGGCGTGAATAGTGATGAATATAGTACCTAGCTATCCCAATATGGTGCCATTGGCGTTGCAGCCTGCTGTTGAAGCGGCGCGACGTGACACCCAGCAACGTGAGCTGATCCCCGCAGCTCGCCAGGGAGAAGCGTCCGCAAAAGAGTCTCAAGCTGGCAGTGAAAAGGATAAAGCCCGCAACAATGACAGTCGTCCGGTTACCTATCAAGCCGATGGCACCCTGCGCGGTGGTTCGGCCCAGACGGATGTAGTTCCTGCTGTCGATGATCAGTCACAGGGCAACTCCTCGGGCCAAAACCAGAGTCAAGCCGATGATCGCGACGCCAAGGGTCAGGCATCGGGTAGCGACACATCAGGAAGTAACCAGACAGACGCTCAACAACAGTCAGAACAGACGGCTATCGACGCTCTGGAAGCGCGCGATAAAGAGGTCCGGAACCACGAACAGGCTCATCAAGCCGCCGGTGGCCAGTACGCCTCAGCACCGAGCTATTCGACCCAGCGTGGGCCGGATGGCGAGAGTTATGCGATCGGTGGTGAGGTGCAGATCGATATCTCTGCCGAATCAGAACCTGCCGCCACCATCCGTAAGATGCAGCAGGTGCGAGCCGCAGCCTTGGCGCCTGCCGAGCCCTCATCGCAAGACCGTTCCGTCGCCGCTAAGGCCAGCCAACTGGAAGCCAAGGCGAGAGCCGAGTTGCAAAGCCAGCAGGCCTCCACAGCGACTGTGGCGACCTCCGCGAATAGCGATGCCGATCAGACCAATGTGGCATCAAAGCCTGATGATGCATCCAAGAGTCAAACGCAGAGTGTGGAGCCAAAGAGTGCGACCATGAGCCGTCGCGGGAATGTCATCGCCAACCGCTATCAACTAGCTTGGCAGCCACAAGGTGAGTCTCTCGTCAGCCGTTATGCGTGAAACCAGCGGGTATCTCATCATCTAAATAGCCATTAATTAAATAGCAACGGGGAGCCTAGGCTCCCCGTTGTTTTTCACCATTTCAGGCCGCTTAGTTTTTCTGTTTAGCCTTGGCAAAGGCGGCGGCAAAGGCATTCTGTGGTGCCTGTTCGACTCGTTGCCGAGTCGGATGCTCATCACGACGCCCGCTTGGCTGCTGGCCTTGGGATGCGCGAGGTTGCTCCTGATGGGAAGGCTTGGGAGCTTGCTCATTGAGCCGCATGGTCAGGGCGATTCGCTTGCGTGCAACATCCACCTCCAGCACCTTGACGCGAACTATGTCACCCGCCTTGACCACCTCCCGTGGATCCTTGATGAAGCGGTCGGTGAGCGCCGAGATATGGACCAGGCCATCCTGGTGCACTCCGATATCGACGAAGGCGCCGAAGTTGGTGACATTGGTGACTGTCCCTTCGAGCAGCATGTCCGGTTGCAGATCCTTGAGGGTTTCGACTCCTTCGCGGAAAGTGGCGGTTTTGAACTCGGGGCGGGGATCCCGGCCCGGTTTGTCCAGCTCGCCAATGATGTCGCTGATCGTCGGGATCCCGAATTTTTCGTCGGTGAAATCCGCTGGTTTGAGCCCCTTTAGCAGTGTGCTGTTACCAAGCAACTCCTGCACCGGACTCCCGATGCGTTGCAGGATGCGCTCCACCACCGGATAGGCCTCCGGATGAACGGCCGAGGCGTCCAGCGGATTGTCGCCGCCCTGAATGCGCAGAAAACCGGCGCATTGCTCAAAGGCCTTGGGGCCGAGGCGGGAGACCTTGAGCAGTTGCTGCCGGCTGCGAAATGCCCCCTGTTCATCGCGATGTGCCACTATGTTTTGCGCCAGGGTTTTGCTCAGCCCCGAGACTCGGGTCAGTAGCGGGACCGAGGCGGTGTTGACATCGACACCGACTGCGTTGACGCAATCCTCGACCACGGCCTCGAGATTACGCGCCAGCTGGGTCTGACTCACATCATGCTGATATTGGCCGACGCCGATGCTCTTGGGATCGATCTTGACCAGCTCGGCAAGCGGATCCTGCAGGCGGCGGGCGATAGAGACGGCGCCGCGCAGCGAGACATCCAGATCCGGAAACTCTTGGGCTGCCAATTCGGAAGCGGAGTAGACCGAGGCTCCGGCCTCGCTGACGACCACCTTCTGGGCTTGGCAGTCGGGAAACAGCTTGAACATCTGAGCCACCAGCTTGTCGGTTTCCCGTGAGGCGGTGCCATTGCCGATACTGATCAATCCGACCTTATGTTTCTGGCAGAGGGCATGGATGGTCTGGATGGCGCGCTCCACCTGCATTTTCGGCTCGAATGGATAGACGGTGTCGGTGGCGACCACCTTGCCGGTGGCATCGACGACGGCAACCTTAACGCCAGTACGAATACCTGGGTCCAGCCCCATGGTGGCTTTCATGCCCGCGGGCGCGGCCATCAGCAGATCCTTGAGGTTGCTGGCAAATACACGGATCGCCTCCTCTTCGGCCTGTTCGCGCAGCCGTCCGAGCAGCTCGGTCTCCATCTGGGTGAGCAGCTTGATCTTCCAGGTCCAGCTCACCACGCTAGCCAACCAGACATCCGCTGGGCGACCCATCGCCTTGATGCCAAAGTGGCTGGCAATCATCCCCTCACAGGGGTGGGATGCTCCCGTATCTTCGACAGTCAGCGCCAGGGCCAGGATCCCCTCATTGCGCCCCCGCAACATGGCCAGCGTCCGGTGCGATGGGGTCTTGGCGATGGGCTCCTGATGCTCAAAGTAGTCTTTAAACTTGGCTCCCTCCTGCTCCTTTCCCGCCAGCACTCGCGCCTGCAGTTGGCCGTATTGCCACAGGTAGGTGCGCAGCTTATCGAGCAGAGCCGCCTCTTCGGCGAAGCGTTCCATCAGGATATAACGGGCGCCATCCAACGCCGATTTGGCATCGAGGATCTGCAGCTCAGGATTGATGAAGGCGGCGGCTTCGTGTTCTGGCGTTAGCTCGGGATGGCTGAACAGCCGATCGGCTAAAGGCTCCAGACCCGCCTCGATGGCGATTTGTCCCTTGGTGCGCCGTTTGGGTTTGTAGGGTAGGTAGAGATCTTCCAGCCGGGTCTTGGTGTCGGCAGCCAACAGATCGGCGCGTAGGGCAGGCGTCAGGTGGCCCTGCTCTTCGATGGAGTTGAGGATGACGGTGCGCCGCTCCTCGAGTTCACGCAGGTAGCCCAGACGTTGTTCCAGATTCCGCAACTGAGTGTCGTCCAGCCCTCCGGTCACCTCTTTGCGATAACGGGCGATGAAGGGAACCGTGGATCCCTCATCCAGCAGACGGATGGCGGATTCGACCTGTTCGGGCCGGGCATTGAGTTCGGAGGCAATGATATGACTGATGGATGGCATCTTGATTCCCTTGAAGGCAACTGGCGGGTTTGGGTTGTCCCGCGAGGTTCACGCTTGGCGTGTTGTCATGGTCGGGCGACAGCATAGCTCAGCTTGGCGTGAGCTAACAGCCGGATGCCTGGTTGCATGATTCACGGATCTGCTCATCGGGCGGATGACAAAGCGCGAAGGCTATTCAAAGTCACAGCGGCAGACGTTATAAAGGGGGCTGATTTTTATCGACGAGTCACGGTCTGCACCATGAAAACCAATCTGATTACGCGCGAAGGGTATGAGGCGCTGCAAAAAGAGCTGGATCACCTGTGGCGGGAAAAGCGCCCGGATGTCACCAAGAAGGTAGCCTGGGCTGCCAGTCTGGGCGATCGTTCGGAGAACGCCGATTATCATTACAACAAAAAACTATTGCGCGAGATCGATCGCCGGGTGCGCTATCTGCGCAAGCGTCTCGATGAAATCCGGGTTGTTGACTATTCACCGCAACAGGATGGTAAGGTTTTTTTTGGTGCCTGGGTGACGATCGAAAATGAAGAGGGTGACGAACTGCATCTGCGGATTGTCGGGCCGGATGAGATTTACGACCGTAAAGATTACATCTCCATCGATTCGCCGATGGCGCGGGCCCTCCTGAAGAAGGAGGTGGATGATGAGGCCGATGTGGTGACGCCAACCGGCAAGAAGCTGTGGTACATCAACGAAATCAGCTACGAAAAAAAATCCTGAGATCAGGAGGCAGGTCGGTGGAACGAGTCTCCTGTTCGCCAATCTGCTACAAACCCGTCCGAGGGTTGCTTCCGGCAGGAAAACAAAAGGCGCTGTCCCAATTACCTGTTGAGAACCTCTGCTACATCGACAAGGTAGCGCACGCTGACTCGCCGTGAACCCATCCATGGGCTAACTCTTATACACAACTCCCCACCCTCCACGGTGGGGATGTTTTTTCAGAACAAGGGAATTTTTTTCTATTTTAACGATCTGAATTCCGACACA
>JAYRLO010000159.1:0-6855 GCA_041905215.1 Aeromonadaceae bacterium | reverse complement strand
GAGCAGCCCCAGAGCGGTCGCCTCCAGACTGCCCCGCGCCTGCCAACTGCGGCCGAGGGCGCCATCCAGCAGCAACCGATTGTCGCCACTGTTTAGACGGATATTCTCAAACCGCCACGCCAGCTGATCATCACCGCTCAGTCGCCCAGAGAGAGCCAAGGGGTAGCCATTGAGCTGGCCATTGGCCTGCATCGACGGAATTTTCAACTGCCAGTGTGGTGCCCGATAGACAAACTCGGTTGCCAGTTTGGCACCGATGCGCCCCGAGAGTTCCGGGAGCCAGGAGTTCAGATTGCCACTCTTGAATTCGAGGTTGCCGAGCCAGTGCACGCCATGCTGCCAGTCGAGTTTACCGCTCAGCGCCAATGCTCCATCCGGCGATGTTAGCGAGAGCGGTTTAATCTCGGCTCCCAGCAGGGAGCCTTTCAGACTCAGATCCACTCTGGCATGGGGAAGATCCAAGATTTCGCTCTGACTACGCAACGTCAGCTGGTAGGCCGAGAGATGGCCTGATGCGGTGAGTTTGCCATTGAGTAAGCGCAGCTCAGGCTCCCCGCGCAATGGCCATTGCAGTTGTTTCCAGATCAATGAACCCTCAAAGGGCAGATCCGGCGCCAAAGTATTGAGCCGCAGCTTGAGATCTGCTCCCTCCTTCCCATCCAGCTTCAGGTCGCCCTGCAAATCAGTCAACGGCCCAGCAACCTGCAGTGTGGCCCGTCGTCCATGCAATTGCTTTTCCAGCCAGTCGACCTTGGAAAGCCCCTTGAGCGTCACCTGCATCGGATAATAGTCGACAAAACTCATCGTCCCCTGCAGGGCCAGATCCCCGAACGAATGCACGACATCCAAGGCATCGACCGTCAGCTCAGTCCCTACGAAGCGCCCTCGCAGCGACACATCGAACAGGCCAGTGTCAAAGCCAACCTGATGGTAACGGGCCCGCTGTACCGCAAACTGCTCAACCGTCAGATCAAAGGGGAAGAATACGGTCGGCAAGCGTTCAATCTGTTGGCGGATCTTCTGCTCATTGAATGGCTCCCGTAGCAGAGGCTCTGGCTTGGTGCTCTTGGGTTCCGGTTTCGCTTTAGGATCCGGCACCGAGGGCAGCAGTTGAACATCAACATCAGACGACTGGCTCGAAAGCAGTCGCAACTGGGTACCCTGCCAGCTCGCCGATGCCTGCAGTTGCGCCACCCCGACCACCACATCCGGAGTGGCCACCCGGAGTCGATTCACCGTCAGTTTTTTCAGCTGCAGATCGAGAGGGAGGTAGATGAGGCTATCCGCGTCGCTTGGCTGAGCAGTCGGCTCAGGGTCATCCTGCGTATCATCGGCGGCGTCGACAGAGCGGTAGATCAGGCTACCGCTTGAGAGCACCAGATCATCGACGACCAGACGCCCACTCAGCAAGGAGGCCAGCTGCCAATCAAACTTGAGATCGTCAGCCTGAATTTCCAGTGCAGGCGAGTCAT
Organism: Aeromonadaceae bacterium; assembly: GCA_041905215.1. Classification (GTDB taxonomy): domain Bacteria; phylum Pseudomonadota; class Gammaproteobacteria; order Enterobacterales; family Aeromonadaceae; genus Pseudaeromonas. Next base: position 5,383 of record JAYRLO010000159.1, on the reverse strand, counting down.
AACGCAGCCCATGCAGCGTCAAGCCACGCCCCAGATGACCATCCACCAATTCGCCCTGCAGGGTTGGCATGCTGGCCTTGAGTTGTTGCCATATCAGTTGATTACCCGCACTGGTGAACAGCAGCACCCCTAGCAAGACCAGGATCAGCAACATCATGCTGCTAAACGCAACTAGGGTCAGACGTAACCAACTCATAGCTCAGCCCCCAGACCGAAGTGCAGACGCCAAGGCACATGGGTTTCCGACACACCGAAGCCCAAATCCAAGCGGATCGGACCCAGCGGGGAGAGCCAGCGAGTCCCGAAACCAGTCCCTACCTTGAGCGGCTCATTGTAGTCATTGGTCGCCGTCCCGGCATCGATGAAGGTGGCCAGGCGCCAGTGCTCGGCGATCGGGTGAGCATACTCGACCGAACCTGTTGTCTCATAGCGTGCCCCCGTCAGCTTGCCACTGCTATCGACCGGAGAAACCGTCTCGAAACCAAAGCCCCGGATCGACTGATCACCGCCGGCAAAGAAACGCAAACTGGGGGGAATAGCATCCAAATCCGAACCTATGATGGCACCTTGTTCAAAGCGCGTGGTAAAGCGAGCCCCCTCCCACGGCGTCCGTAACCACTTGGTGCGACCCGTCACCCGCGTAAAACCAAGATCCGAACCCCAGGCAGGTTGGGAAAACTCCGTGGTCAACAACACGCGATCGCCCCACTCCGGATCGACACCTCTGTCCATGCGCAGACGATTCAGCGTCACCCCAGGCAACAACAGCAAGCTGTTGCCCGAGCTCGACCCTTGCGTGAACGACTCGTACTCCAGGCGCACAAAGTAGTCCCGCTCCCAGTCGCCCAGTTTTTTGGTCCAGTAGTGCAGACCCGCCTCCGTCTTGCTGGAGTCGGTGTCGTTGAGGTTGGTCCGCTCAAAACCTGTCTGCAAGTTGTAGTAGTCATTGATCGGATCTTTGCCCGGGATCCGATAGTTAAATTTGAGTTCTTGAGAGGGGGCAGAGACATTGAACTGGGCCGTCAAACTATGCCCATACTGATTCAGCCATGGCTTTTCCCAGTTCACCTGGATACGCGGCCCCTCGTCGGTCGAATAACCGACCCCGGTTTCCACCAGATTGGAACTCTTGGGCTCTAGCCCTATGTAGACAGGAACTCGATAGTCCTTGACCTCATTGAGCAGTGGTCGCACATCAACCTGACGAAAATAGCGCGTCTCCGATAGGTTCTGGCTCAGGGTCGCCAGTTGCTGAGCCTGGTACGGATCGCCCGCCTTGAATGTCAGCAGAGGCTCAATGAGTCGCCTGGACTCGGTTACCCCGACGATGCGAGGCTCAGCAAATTGATAGCGATGCCCGCTGGATAACTCGATGATGATGTCTGCGGCTTGTTGCTCGGGGTAAACCTTGACCTTTGATTGCACCAGTTCCGCATCGAAATAGCCTCGATTGGCGGATCGATTGAGCAGCGAGGTCTTGATCTCCTCATATTTGCCATGATGCAGCACATCCCCTTTTTTCAGGGGTAGATGCTTGAGCAGACGATCAAATGCCTCATCATTGAGAGCATCACCCAGCAGACGGACGTCCAACGTCCGGATCCGTACCGGCTCGCCCGGGGTCACCCGAACATGCAACACGGAGTCATTCTGTTCATCCAACTCCAGTACCAGAGTAGATTGATAAAAACCCTGGGCCTGCAACCCCTTGGTCACTGCCGTCTGAATTTGTTCGCGGCGATATTCGATGCGGCCAGGCTGGATACTCGGCAAGGCCGCCAGATAGATCTCTACGTTCTCTTTGACATCACCGCGGATGCCCTCGACGTCATAACGCAGATTCTTAGCCGACACATGTGGCACCCACAGTAAAACCAGCAGCAGAAAACAGGCGCCACCAAGACGCCCGAGGCAGCCAGGCATCATAAAAGGAAAAATGGCTGAACGGATTTTCACGTTATTTTTCTGCTCACAATCAGGAAACAAAATCAGCGCCAATCGAAATCCAACTAATTGGCCGGATAGTAACATAGTCACTTTCGGCTAACAGCCTACCGTGAATGGACTTGCGAGTCTGATGACAATCATCGAGAATCCGCGTTCAAATTTTTACCGGATCCTGTTCGATGAAAGCAGCTGCTTTGCATATTCTGGTCAAGAGCCGTCCCGAGTGTGACGCGCTCAAAAAAAAACTGGCCACGGGTGCTCACTTTGGTGAACTGGCCCGTCGTCACTCCCTCTGCCCATCGGGCAAGCGAGGCGGCGATCTGGGCGAATTTCGCCAAGGACAGATGGTCAAAGCATTTGATGATGCGGTGTTCAAGGGGGAGCTGTTGACAGTTCAAGGCCCCATCAAGACCCAGTTCGGATTTCATCTGATCAAGGTTCTCTATCGTAGCTGATCATGCCCGCCAGCCCCGTGACGATAACGACTCTCATCTAATAGTGGATATTTTCTTGCCCTGCGGTTAGCCTACTCGGGCTTATTCTCAGGGCGGGGTGCAATTCCCCACCGGCGGTAAATTCAGCTGTGCCGCGCACAGATGTCCAGCCCGCGAGCGCCTTGTTTCCCCAACGAACAAGGGTCAGCAGATCCGGTGTGATTCCGGAGCCGACGGTATAGTCCGGATAAAAGAGGATATGACAGCCATCTTCAACGGTAGCCAAACCGGCGCACCGTTTGCTGCATTTCCATGCCCTGATTCAGGTAATCATTTGACTAATCAGGAATATTTACCATGGATCAGACTTTACTTTCTCAATTTGGCACCCCGATACACAGGGTAGAAACGGCGCTTGCAGCCCTGCGGGCCGGTCATGGCGTCCTCGTCGTGGATGACGAGGATCGTGAAAACGAGGGCGATCTTATCTTCGCCGCCGAAACCATGACGCAGGCACAAATGGCGCTGATGATCCGCGCCTGCTCCGGCATCATCTGCCTCTGTCTGACCAGCGAGCGAACCCGCCAGTTAGCACTGCCGATGATGGTCGAAAGTAACTCCAGCCAATTTCAGACCGCGTTCACCGTCACCATAGAGGCGGCCCGTGGTGTCACCACCGGAGTATCGGCCCAGGACCGATTAACCACCATTCGCGCCGCCATTGCCGACCACGCACAACCCGATGATTTGCACCGCCCAGGCCATGTATTCCCGCTGCGCGCTCGCGATGGCGGCGTTCTGGCACGCCGAGGACATACCGAAGCCACGGTTGATTTGATGCGCCTGGCTGGCTTCAAGCCGTATGGTGTCTTGTGTGAACTGACCAATGACGACGGCAGCATGGCGCGCCTTCCCGAGGTGGTAGCCTTTGCGCAACGACACCACATGGTGGTTCTGAGTATCGAGGATCTGGTCGCTTATCGTCAGCTCAACGAACAGCTCGCCAGTTAACTAACGCAACGGGGGCGCCATGACGCCCCCTCTCACCCCAACCTGCCATGTTCAACGGCTCCGGGGGGGTTGCTTATGGCCAAAACAGCTTCGCATCGTCACCTCGATCGCCCGCAAGACATCCTGCCGACTGATAGTGCCAAGCAATAATCCGTTTTCATCGACCACCGGATAGATTTTTGGCTTGGGACCAGCCATTCGTTCTGCCAGTTCAATGATGCTATCGTCCGGTGCTACCGATAGCACTGTTTTGCTCATCAACTGCTCCACACTGGCCAGTTGCTGGCAGGTGTACGAGGCTTCAATACCCGCTCGCAGACAATCATGCTCGGAAAGAAAACCAATCAGTTGCTTCTTCTCATCAACGACTGGGCCCCCCGTCATCCCCGCGGCAAGAAGAGCATGAATTGCCTCATAAACAGTCTCTCCCGGCCGAAAAATGACGGGCCTGGGGTTCATATATTCTTTAACTCGAATGGCTTCCATGACAGTCCCCTGATGTTGACTCCTGTTAAGCATAGTTCCCTCGAGTTCGCTCTGCGCATAAGCAAAAGGGCTGCCTCAGGCAGCCCTTGTTACGCCACACAAACATCCATCAATTGATTGGGCCACGACGCAAGGCTTCGATCCGTTGCTCCAGCGGCGGGTGGCTCATAAAGAGTTCACTCATCGAACGCTTGCCGTTGATTCCGAAGGCCATCATGCTCCCCTCCAGCTGAGGCTCATGCCCCTGGCGCAGACGTTCAAGCGCCGCAATCATCTTATTGCTTCCAACCAAGCGGGCGGAGCCGGCATCGGCACGGAACTCACGTTGACGAGAGAACCACATGACGATGACAGAAGCCAAAATGCCAAAGATCATCTCGAGGACAAAGACGGTAGCCATGTAAGCCAATCCGCCCAGACCAGCCCCTTGCTCCTCATCATCGGAGCGCAAAAAGTTACTGATGAGGCCAGCCACGACACGCGCGAAGAAGATGACGAAGGTGTTCACTACCCCCTGGATCAGGGTCAGGGTCACCATGTCACCATTGGCAACGTGGCTTACCTCATGAGCCAGAACGGCTTCGGCCTCATCCCGGCTCATGCTATACAACAGGCCGGAGCTGACCGCGACCAAGGCGTTATTGCGGCTGGCGCCCGTCGCAAAAGCATTCATCTCGGGTGAGTCATAGATCCCGACTTCCGGCATGCCGATCCCGGCCTGTTGGGCCTGACGAGTTACCGTAGAGAGCAACCAGTGCTCCATCTCGCTACGCGGCTGTTCAATCACCTGCACGCCATAGCTGCGCTTGGCGATCCACTTGGACATCAGCAGCGAAATGAACGAACCACCAAAGCCGAAAACGGCGGCCATCAACAAGAGACCCCCCATTCCCTGGCGGTTAACCCCCAACCAGCTCGACAGTACACTCAGTACAATCGATAGCACCAACATGACGGCCAGATTGGTGGCCAGGAATAACAATACGCGTTTCATGGAGACTCCTTAAGGCATCTTCACACAGAGACTACTCTGCAATGGCGTCATTGATAACATAAATCAGCCTGGAAAGGCATCAGTCAAAATCAGCCTAATTGTTCGTTATAAACTGACAGGCAACAACACGATACCGAGTTTTGCTCGGACGCTGCGCATTGCAGTTCAACTGTATAATGGGGGCAAGATACTGAATTTCAATCAAACGAAGAGAGAGGACGGCGCCATACCGACTGTAAAGCGCCCGATGAAGAAGAACAGAGTTACACCAGTGCAGAGAGATCCAGATATTGGCCCAGATCCGATTCAAACGGTCGAGCCAGATAGGGGATCTCACCGAGGAACGGAGCCGGTAGCAGACTCTTTAGCGTATCCAGATTAGCCTTGTAATAACTCATGCCAGGATGGATACGGTTGACACACCAACCAGCAATATTCAAGCGGTCATGCTCAATCGCTTCACAGGTCAACATGGCATGGTTTAAACAGCCCAATTTGGCACCAACAACCA
>JAYRLO010000158.1:0-6884 GCA_041905215.1 Aeromonadaceae bacterium | reverse complement strand
TGGGCCTGTCGCTGCAACCGGGATCGGTTGACGGCGATGGAGAGTGCCTTCAACAGTTTTGCCCAGACCCGCAAGGAGTTGCTGACCCAGTGGTGTGAACAGCAGTGGAGTCTGCTGGCGAGTCTGGCCGAACTGTTGCCATTGGATGCGGAGCTCTCCCGGGCGTGGTTAGCCGATAAACAGCCCCTGCTGCCGGATGCCTCCGAACTCTTTGTGATCGATGGTGCGGGTGAGCTGCTGGCCAGCTCTCGCGAGCGGTTGTCGCGGAGTGCTCGCCCTGCCCCCCGGATCTGGACGGCTGTTTGTCAGGGGCGTTGTCTGCATGGTCCCTACAAGGATGAGCTGACTCGCCAGTTGGGCCCTAGCAGCTCGGCCTTTCACGATGCCATCACCCTGATGTTCTATCAGCCGGTGCTGCAGGATGGTGTCCGCGTGGCGACGCTCTGCGCCCGGATCCCGAATGATGTGCTGGGGGATCTGATCCAGCGCGAGGCTGGCCACATCTTCCACGAGTCGGGCGATAACTATCTGTTCATGGTCAAGTCGGAACTGGATCCAACCCTGGAGCCTGGGGTGGCGCTGTCGCGCTCTCGCTTTGAAGATCGGACGTTCAGCCTGGGTGACAACCTCAAGGATGGCGTACAGACCGAGTTCGGTGTGGTGCGGGTGCGTGAACAGACCGAGCTGGAGCTCAAGTTTAACGATCCGGCCACCGGTCAGCTCCATCCAGGCGTTCGGGAGACCATCCGTCATGGTCACAACCTGTTTGTCACCTATCCGGGCTACTCCGACTACCGACACATTCCGGTGATTGGCAAGGGGATCACGCTGCAGCTGCCGGGGTCACCCGATGTCTGGGGCATGATGTGTGAAGCCGATCTGGAAGAGGTCTACCGCTATCGTTCGATCAGCCATCGTTTGCTGCGGGGTGTCCTGGTTAGCCTGTTGCCCTGCTGGGGACTGGCCTTGGGGGCTGGGCCTCTGCTGGCGTTGAGCCCGGTTGTCAGTGCCGGCATGCAGCTTTTCGGGTTGTTGCTGGGGGGCGGCCTGTTTTATCGCTACCATGCCAAGCCGCTGGCGGGACGGCTGCGCTCGGTGATTGGCATGCTAAGACGCATCGCCGAAGGGGAGGCCAATCTGCGGTTGCGACTGGATCGCGGCAGCCTGGTCAGCGATGAGACCGGAGTCATGACCCAGTGGGTCAACAGCCTGGTGGATAATCTCGACTCCACGCTGGGCAATGTCATGCTGACCAGCCGGACGCTGGCGCAGGATAACCATCGGTTGCAACAGCATAACGGCAGCACGGCCGAGGCGGTCGAGCAGGTGATGGCGGCCATGCAACGTATTTTGGGATCTCTGGATGTGCAGATGGGACGGCTGAACTCGGCGACGCTGACCGCCGCCGATATGCACGAGGCGATGACGCAACAGGCCGAAACGGCCCGGCAGCAGTTCACCGAGGTATCGCAACGCACCCGGGCCATCCGCGAGACCGTGGGCACCTCGACGACGACGATTGCCCAGCTGGGGGATAGCACCCGCGAAATCGGCAACATCGTCGGCGTGATCCAATCGATTGCCGCGCAGACCAATCTGCTGGCCTTGAATGCGGCCATTGAGGCGGCTCGGGCCGGTGAAGCCGGTCGCGGTTTTGCCGTGGTGGCCGATGAGGTTCGCTCATTGGCCGAGCGGACCAGCAGCTCGACTGCCGAGATCGAGGCCATGATCAGCAAGGTGCAGCAACAGGCCTCGGAGGCGGTCAGCGTGATGGAGCGGGGAATGGGCAACATGGAGGAGGGGTTGCGCATCGCCGAGCAGGCTGCCGGCGAGAACGCGGGCCAGAGTCTGATCGTCGAGAAGCTGTTCGCCACCATCCACGAATTGACCGACCATGGTCGCGCCCATGTGGCCGAAGCCTCTGGCGTGGCCGAGGTGGCGGAGGCCATGCGGGCGGCACTCGACGAGCTGAGCCAGAGCGTGACCCAGACCCATCACACGATTGCTCGTCTCAATCAGATGGCGGGTCGCTTCCAGGTCAGCCAGAGCAGCGCCGCCTGAGGCGAGCCGAGGCCGTCGACTCTCTGATACAATGGACAGGCTGCCGGATCGGGGCAGCCTGTCGTCATGGGGATGTCGCATGTTTTTGATCGAAGTCTGCGCCGAGTGTCCATCGCGCCAAGCCGATGCGGATCGTCTCGCCGCCGAGCTGGGCGAACTGCACCTGTCGGCGCCGTTTGCCCTGGTGTGGACGGCGGAGCGTCTGGAGTTGCGCAAGCTGGATGAGCCGAAACTCGGGGCCGTATTTGTCGATTTTATCGAGGGGGCGGTGGCCCATCGCCGCAAATTCGGTGGCGGGCGAGGGCAGTCGATTGCCAAGGCCGTTGGCCTGAAGGCCGGGGCCAATCCGCTGGTTGTCGATGCGACGGCCGGACTGGGGCGCGACGCCTTTGTGCTGGCCTCGTTGGGTTGTCAGGTCGTCATGCTGGAGCGCAGCCCTGTGGTGGCGGCACTGCTGGCCGATGGCCTCGCGCGAGCCTACGCCGATGCCGAGATCGGCTCCTGGATGCAACAAAGGATGACCCTACGGCCGGGCCCGGCGCTGCAGCAGTTGCAGAGCCTCGGTTTTACGCCGGATGTGGTCTACCTCGACCCCATGTTCCCTCACAAGAAGAAGTCGGCCTTGGTCAAGAAAGAGATGCGGGTATTCCAGTCACTGGTGGGGCCGGATCTGGATGCCGATGCCCTGTTGCCCGCGGCGTTGGCGGTCGCGGGCAAACGGGTGGTGGTCAAACGGCCCGATTACGCGGGCTGGCTCAACGAGATGGCACCGAACAGTGCGATCGAGACCAAGAGCAACCGCTTCGATCTCTACATCCAGGCTGCCTTGAGCTGACCCGGGCTCAGGCGGCCTGGGGCCCCAGAGTCCCAACCTGCAGGGTATCGGTGATCCGCTGTGCCTGGGTCTGTATGTGTTGCGCCACCTGGGTTGATTGCGCCGACATGCTCAGCGACTGCTGACGCATCAACTGCATCAGGCTGGCAAACGCCTGTAGTTTTTCGACCTGGCTGTGAGCATTGCTGGCCCCCTGATCGGCGACCACGGCCGTGCTTTGCGCCTTGTCGCGAACCCCCTGCGCCGATTCCCATAGCCCATCGGCATGTTGCTGCTGTTGATCGGACGCATCGGCAATGGCGTGTATGGTGGTGCTCAACTCGCCGGAGGCACCCTTGAGGCGGGCAAAGATGGCCAGGATCTGATCCAGGGATTGCTGGGTGTTTCCCGAGAGGTGACGCACCTCGTCCGCGACGACGGCAAAGCCCCGCCCATGCTCACCGGCTCGAGCCGCCTCGATGGCCGCATTCAACGCCAGCAGATTGGTCTGCTCAGCGATATGGCGGATCACATCGACGATGGCCGTGGCGCTGGCCATCGACTCGTCCAGCAGACGCAGTGAGCCCTGGCTGGCTTCGATGGCGTCGCCCGTGCGGCGCGTGGCGGCTTGTAGTTGCTGCACCAGCGACTGACTGTGGCACATCGAACTCTCGTTATGACGGGCGTGCTGGGCAATGTCATCGGCCACCTGATGCACCTCGCTCGCCAGTTGGTTCAGCTCGTTCATCATGTTCTGCCCCGTCGCTATCGCGCCATCGGACTGTTCCGCATGATGGCGGATCTGCTCCACCTGACTGACCATCCCCTCCAGCGTCTGTGAGATGTGGCCCAGTTGCATGACTTTCTCGTTCTGTTGCTGGCTGAGCAGATCCATCAACTGGTTGAAGTTGCTGGCGATTTCGCCCAACTCACTGTGACTGTGACGGACGGGGAGTGGTTCCGGACGCCCGGTCGTCACCAGATGGCGGAACGCATCCCGTAACAGCCGCAGGCGCGAGACCACCAGGCGTTGCTGGAACAGGAAAGAGAGGCAGGCGAACAGCACCAGGATCCCGGCCAGAACGATCAGGGTCAGCCCCAGCTGTTGCAGTTGTTGGGTCTGTAAGCGCTGCAACTCGACACCGACGGCGACTATGGTGGCCTCGAGTTGGTGGAAATCCCGGGTCAGCTGCTGCTTCATCTGCTGTTGCTGTTCGAGCATGCGACGGGTGTTCTCCAGCTCCTTCGGATAGCGGGCGACCAGACTTGCCAGTTCAGCCTTGGGTGCTTCTCCCAGATCGACGGCCGCGGGTTCCTCTCCGAGCGTGGGGAACTCATCGTCGACCTGGCTGAAAACGCCGAGCAGTGGCAGGGATTGCAGCTGATTCACCTGTTTTTGCAGCGTATCGAGTTCAAACTGCAACGCGCCCAGCAGGCGACGATCCTGCTGGCTCATCAGGTTTTCGCGCAATTGTGCCAGCTTGGCAATCTCTGGTGCCATCGTTGCCGTCAACGCCAGATAGCTCTCCCGCTGCGGTTGCCGGGCGGCCAGAGCATAACGGTTGAGTTGCCCCAGATTGCTCATCAGCTCATTCTCGGCATTCTGCAGCAACTGCTGGCTATTACCGGCCAACTTTCCGGCGGCCAGATACTCGCCGGCCAACTGGTCGTGCAACCGCTTGAGCTGGGGTAATCCATCGGTGGTGAGTTGGGGCGGCAGTTGGGCCAGCAGACTCTTGGCTTGTTTGAGGGCGGCGCGCGCCTGGCTCAGGCGGCTGGCGTCTCCTGTCAGCAGATATTCGCCGATCTGTCGTTGTGCCTCCTGACTGACCGTCTGACGGAGCTGTTCATAGCTCTGGCGTTGCGCTTTCTGCTGTTCATGCTGGTTCCAGCCCTGATAGAGACTCCAGCACAAGATGGAGGCCAACATCAGCAGTAGCAGGGAACTGAGTAACGAGAAATGGGCAATCTTCATGGCGGCATCCTTCCGGTTTGCCGCCACTGTAGCGAGAGTCGATGACGTTTTTGTTAAGGCTATATGACGGCCTGGTGACAACCCCGTGAAGCGGTACTGAGGGTTACTCCACGGGCTTGCTGTTGAGCAACAACTGCTGTTGATTGAGTTGCAGATGCTCCTGGTGTAGCTCCATCTCCTGCCATTGCAGGCGTTCGAGCCTGTGGTGCAGCTCACGGCGAACGTGGGGGTCGTCGCTGCGACGATATTGGTGCCACAACTCTTGTTGTTCACGACGCAGCTGCTCCAGGTTGGCATCTAGCTGGTCGAGAGCCTCTTGCAGTTGATACTCGCGGCGTCCTCGATCGTACTGTTGGCGAAAGCTGGCATCGTTCGGACAGACACCCTGATAGCTGTCACCACTCTTGCCTTTGGCGTAGGCCAGTTCGGGGATGCAGTAGTATTCGAGCCCTTTGCCATAGCCCTCCTGCCAGCGCTTCAGATCCGGTGTAACCCCATACTCGGCACAATCTTTGTGATAATCAGCCAGGCGTGCCTGGGTGCGCCCCGCCTGACCATCCTGATAGCCGATGCCATACCAGTCGCCGAGCCGGCACTGTTGTTCGGAGAGGGTGCTGCAGCCAGAGAGCCACAGGAGTGTCAGAAGCAGGAGCGAAATGCGCATGGGTGCCTCCTAGCGATGCAGAGCCGGATTGAGAACATCACCCTCGATCGCCACCGGTGGTTTGAGCTCGATCAGTGATTGCTGCAACTGGAACTCGCTCCACTCCAGCTCCTGACAGCGAGCGCGAGAGGCTTTGTCCTGCTTGCCGCGCAGGGTGGCCAACTCTTGGCGGATACGAGTCATCTCATCTTCGACTTTCTGCAGGGCGGCGCGCTCCTCGGCCTTGCTCCGCTCCTGACGATAGGCGCTGGCAAACTCCGGAATGGTCAGACAGTTGCCCTGATAGTTCGGTTCACTGATGGCCAGAGGTTTGGCGTTGGCGATTGGGCAGGATTGCCGCAGGTGGCGCTGATAACCGCGTTGCCAGGCACTGGTATCCAGATAGACACCTTGATCGCGGCAGGCGCTGGCATAGACCTCTGCCTGGGAGAGTGGCTTGCCATTGAGGGCATCCGAGTAACCTCGGCCATACCAGTTGAGGTGCTGGCACTGTTCCTTGCTGACAATGCTGCAGGCAGAGCAGAGCAGCAGTAACAGGGCGGTGACGAGTGGGTATTTCATCCTGATCCTTGTGGTAAACGCTGTGTGTTGCGTCATGCAACCCGCGCCTTTGTCTTTAGGCGCAACGAAGTGACACTATTCTACTCACGTCGGGCATCGGTTGCGAAGCGTTCAGCGACTCGCCGCAACAGCTTTTGGGGTGCTGTTCCTTCATGGTGTGGGGCATTGCATCGGGGTTTCCTGTATTTATCCTGAATGATGCGCATGGGGGCTGTGCTTTTTTTTGTGATCGGGATCGACAATCCGCTACACTCAGGACACATCCGCTAGGAAGTCGTTCTCATGGGTCGTTCCTCTCTGTTTTTACTGATTTTGCTGGGTGCCATCTCCGGGCTGACGCCCCTGGCCGTCGATATGTATCTGCCTGCTATTCCGTCGATTGCCGATGAGCTGGGTGTCGGTACCGAAGCGGTACAACTGACGGTCAGTACCTTTCTGGCTGGTTTTGCGTTGGGACAACTGTTCTACGGGCCATTGGCCGACAGTCTGGGGCGCAAGCCGGTGATCCTGTTTGGCCTGGGCCTCTTCGTGTTGGCCTCGTTGGGATGCGCCCTCGCCACATCCCTGCCGGCGCTGTTGCTGTTCCGCCTGTTGCAGGCCGTCGGTGGCGCCGCGGGTGCTGTGGTGGTCAATGCGCTGCTCCGGGATCTGTTTCGGGATGCGGAGTTTGTCCGCGCCCTGACACTGGTGATCCTGACGATGACGCTGGCGCCGCTGGTGGCCCCCGTGGTCGGTGGCTTGTTGCTGCACATCGGTTGGCGCGTCATCTTCTGGATCCTCATGGTGCTTGGTTGTGCCCTGTGGCTGAC
>JAYRLO010000157.1:0-6885 GCA_041905215.1 Aeromonadaceae bacterium | reverse complement strand
CGCCAATGCCAACGAGCCACAGATGAAGGTCAAGCCACTCCCTAGCCAATCACAGAGCCGACCGGCAACCATGCACCCCACCGTCAGCGCCACGATCGCCAGCGAGTTGGCCCGTAAGGCTTCGGCGGGGGTCACGGCATAGAGCTTCTGCAGAAAAGTTGGCGTCATCAGGATCACCACCACAATGCCGGCCGACAACAGCCAGGTCAGCAGCATGGAGAGGACAACCGCCGCCTTGTGTTCACGCAAGACGCGCTTCAGTGGCAACTCGGCGGCCAGTGCCTTGCGGGCTTGCAGCTCGGCAAAGACAGGCGTTTCATGCAGCCAGCGCCGCAGATACATGGCGATAATGCCAAATGCCCCTCCCAGCAGGAATGCCAGACGCCATCCCCAATCGGCCACCTGATCAGGCGTCAGGTTACTATTAATCGCGGTCGCCACCAGCGAGCCCAGCAGGATCCCGCTAGTCAATCCGGCAGTCAAAATTCCGCAAGCCACGCCGACCCGGGAGGCAGGCACATGCTCGGCAACAAAGACCCAGGCGCCGGGTACCTCACCACCGATCGCCGCTCCTTGCAGGATCCGCAATCCCAGTAGAATCAGAGGAGCCCCGATACCGAATGACGCATAGGTTGGTAACAGACCGATCAACAGGGTCGGCACCGCCATCATCAGGATACTCAGGGTGAACATCCTCTTACGTCCGATCAGATCGCCAAAATGGGCCATGATGATGCCACCCAGAGGCCGCGCCAGATATCCGGCCGCAAAGATGCCAAACGTCTGGAACTGGCGCAGCCATTCCGGAATATCCGGCGGGAAGAACAGGTTGCCAACCACGACGGCAAAGAAGACGAAAATGATGAAGTCATAAAACTCCAGGGCCCCACCGAGCGCAGCCAATGTCAGCGTCTTGAAGTCTTGTCGATTGAGGGGTCTTGACGAGCCTTGCGAAGTGAAGAGATCCATATCCGTATGTCATCCATGCTGTTGTTGCTCAGAACTCCAGTATGCGAATGAAAACGACACTGTAAATCGCGAAATCCGCAACACAGCCTTGCAGCCACCAAGACTGGAATTGGCGGTGACTCGTGGGCTGGACACGATAGAGCGAAGCCAGTACACTGCGCCGCGTCATAAGGGAGTAGCCGCCCGTCATCCTCCAACAGCGAAGCGAATGACGGGGTCGATATCAACATGCTTGGCCGTCTGGCCATGGTATCGACAACCGAGGTCTGGCAAGACTTGTGTTCACATTGTCACCGGATGGGCCGAGGTGACGGCGTGATCATAGGTATTTCACAGCGGGCCCGGAGAGTTCCATGGAAGCATTTTTGATATCAAGCGGCATAGTTGCACTGGCGGAGATGGGTGACAAAACCCAACTGCTCGCGCTGGTTCTGGCAGCCCGATTCCGCAATCCAGTCCCGATCATTCTCGGGATCTTCGTTGCCACCATATTCAATCACGCCTTTGCCGGTGCCGTTGGCCATGCCGTGACCCAACTGCTGGGTCCGGAGCTGCTGCGCTGGATCCTGGGCGTCTCCTTCCTGTTGATGGCTGGCTGGATCATGATTCCAGATAAGATCGATGACGAAGAGACCCAGGTGGCCGGCCGCTACGGCGTCTTTGGTGCCACACTGATCGCCTTCTTTCTGGCCGAGATGGGCGACAAGACCCAGATTGCCACGGTCGCACTCGCTGCCCACTACTCCTCATTTATCAGCGTGGTGGCCGGAACCACGGTTGGCATGATGATCGCCAATGTACCGGCCGTGCTGGTTGGCGACAAGATTGGTGGCAAGATACCGCTGAAGCTGGTGCACAGCATAGCCGCCCTGATCTTTGCCGTGCTGGGGCTGCTGACCCTCTTCAACGTCGGCGAGCTGTTACCCTCATGAGTCACCCGGGGCGCAATCGCGCCCCTTTTCCGCTCGCGGTGATGCAGCCTGAGACCGTCGTCTCGATGGCTTCCTCCTGGTTCGCGACGCCCTCTACAACTATATCTTGAGCCCCAATGAGCGGCGCTGTTCTTCAGTATCCAAGCCAACCGGCGGCATTAGCACCACGGATTACGGCGATCCGGGCAAACGACAACCGGGTCTATAAGGCAAAAGCTGCGCCATGATACGGAATTGACTGATGGTCACCAATGCCAGGTTCCATTAACCTTTTTGTTACAAGGGGAGTAACTTCAACGTCGGACGGTCGTCAACACAGTGCCATGCACTCGGCCCCCGGGCAGCGTGACCAGACGTGTGCGTCCGCTGTAAGTGAGACCTTGCCGGATGCAGGCAGGACGCTTCGCCCCTCGGGTCGAAGGTCTGTGCCGTTCCGGTCTCAGGCCTTTTTATCGTGGAGTGCAAATATGGAGTTACTAGGAACTTGGTGGATGTGGGGTGGCTTCGCGGCGATCGTCAGCCTGTTGCTGCTGGTCGATCTGCTGTTTGTCGGGGGCGGCAAGCAGCACAAGGTTAGCCTGAAGGAGGCAGCCGTCTGGTCCTTGATCTGGATCGGCGTCGCCCTACTCTTCAACGGTGCCATCTGGTGGTATCTGGATGCCAATGCCGGACGCGAACTCGCCAACCAGAAGGCGATGGAGTTTTTCACCGGCTACCTGATCGAGAAGGCTCTGGCCGTCGATAACGTCTTCGTCTGGCTGATGCTGTTTGGCTATTTTGCCATTCCAAGCGAACTGCAACGGCGCGTGCTGCTGCTGGGTGTGCTCGGAGCCATCGTCATGCGTACCGGCATGATCTTCGGCGGGAGTTGGCTCATCAGCCAGTTCCACTGGGTACTCTACCTGTTCGGCGCCTTCCTGGTGCTCACCGGCGCTAAGATGCTGTGGATGGCCGATCAAGAGCCCGATCTGGCCAACAATCCACTGCTGCGCTGGCTGCGCCGTCATCTGAAGGTGACCGATACTCTGCACGGGGAAAAGTTCTTCGTGGTGCAACAAGGCATCCGTTACGCGACACCGCTGTTGCTGGTGTTGATCCTGGTGGAAATCAGCGACGTCATCTTTGCCGTCGACAGCATACCGGCCATCTTTGCCATCACGACTGACCCCTTCATCGTGCTGACCTCAAACATCTTCGCGATCATGGGGCTGCGGGCCATGTACTTCCTGCTGGCCGATTTTGCTGACCGTTTCGTGCTGCTCAAGTATGGCCTGGCGGTGATCTTGCTGTTTATCGGCGCCAAGATGTTGTTGATTGACTGGATCCACATCCCGATAGCGCTGTCGCTTGGTGTCGTGGCACTGATCCTCATCATCAGCATGCTGCTGAGCCTGCGCTATAGCCGCACGAGCTAACGACAAGGCCGGGTGGTTTATCCATCCGGCGCCAGCTACAACCAGAAAGAAGGAACCCGGCCTTGGCCGGGTTCCTTCATATTCGGTGCCTGCAGCGGCCACCTCCGACTCGCCTTATCACAAGCCGTCGAGCTTACGCTGGTAGGGGTAGCTGATACGATACCCCGGCTCCAGCTGCACCTTGCCTCCCGCTGGCAATTGCAGATCCCAAGCCAGGACTCCCGGTTTTGCATCCACCGTCTGACGCGTCGGAGCCGGGCTGGCCTCCAGCGGCGTCACCTTGATCAACTCGTTACGGGCCACCGGCCAGACATCAAGAATGGTCAAGGGCATCGCCTGTTTGTGGCCACTGACAAACTCATAGTGCCAGCGCCGCGTCAGAGTCTGCTCTTTGTTCAACATCCCCTGCTCACCCTGCTCTTCTTGCAAGGCATTGGTGCTGACCTTAACCGCATCATCAACCCCGAATGCCAGCGCGAGCTGCTCACCGACGGCAACCTTCGACTGTTGGCGACTGCCGATGAAGGCACCATCGCGCGACAAACGCCACTCGCCGGCCAACCAGGGGGCATCCAGCGTATTTTTCACATCGGCATAGAGATAAGCATGAGGATCCAGACGCGGCAACGCCTGCAGGCGTTGGGTCACAGGCTGCTGTTGCTGACCCAGCACGACCCGTTGTCGATCCTGATTCGATGCCAGTGTGATGGTGCCGGCGATCTGATATTCCGCCACAAACTCCCCAGCCTCGAGCGTCGCCAGGGTCAGCTGGGCTGCTTCTTGCGGTGCCGGCGCAGGCGCTGCCATATCGGCCATCACCTCCATCTCCGCCATCTTGCGAGACGCAGCCCCAGAGGCCAAAGCGGCTTGTTGCAGATCCCGGCTCTCGTCGCGCAGATCAATCCACCAGCTTTCAGGCTCAGGAGGCTGACTCTGCTGCTCGGGGCGGCTGGTTGCCAGGCGCAGTTTCACGCGATCCCAATTCTCGCCAGTCACTTGCTCGACCAACGCCGCCCGGGTCAGGGTCAACTCGCCTTTTCGCGTGTCCAGTTGTGCCTCATAGATAGGCTGCCATCCGGCACCCGATACCTGGTACTCCATCGTCAGACGGGCATCGCCCCCCAAGTTCTGCAAGGAAACGGCGACCGTGCGGCTCTCCTTGTTTAGGTTCTGCAGCCGTTGTAGCTCTCGTTCCACCACCGACAGTTCGCTCTGCAACATGCGCTGTTGCTGAGCAAGCTTGACCCGCGCCACCCCGATCGCTCGCATCCCCTCACCCAGGGCTGCCACCCCAGTTGACCAGTCACTGGCCGCTAATGGCGTGGCCCCCCGCTCCTGCTGCTTACCGGGAGCCTGTGCCAATGCCTGGAGGAAGGTTTCCTGAGTCGTTAAGGCAGCCCCTTCGGCCTGCAGAGCTGCCATCTGGTCCTGTAACTGCTGTTGACGACTCTGGAGTTTCTCGGCCTCAGGTTGCACCAGCTCGCGCGCCTGGAGATGGCGGATTTCGACGCTGTCGATCTGCAATCCATTGCCCACACCGCTCAATCGCAGTGAGGCTTCATCCAGCCCCGCCGGCAACTCAGGGATCAGCAGGGTATGCTCACCGGCAGGAAGATGCAGAGCCAGCGTCCGGGTAACAGTCGCCATGCCGGGGTGAACGGTCACCGCCTGGATCTGACTGGGCTGGGTCAAGGTATCCGCCTGGGCAGCAGGAATCAGACAGAGCGCCAGTGCCAGGGTACTCAGGGTAAAGCGAGGGATCGGAATCATAAGAGCCTCCAGTGTGCCAGAACTCCACGCTAGCGACTTTGGCTCCGTAAATCATGGAGCCACCGCACAGCCTTGCACTTCTCAAGCAAAACAGCGATCCGCCCAACGCGCCAACCCGGCGATGACGCTGCCGAAGTGATCCCCCATGACGATACGACTGGCGGTATAACGTTGCTGCAGCCATGCGTGGATCACCGGCGATCGAGCCGTGCCCCCGGTGACGAAAATAACATCCGGAATCAGCCCTGCTTGCCGTATCGCCTCATCCGCCAACTCACCAATCTTCTCCAGCAAGGGAGCCGAAACCTCGGCGAAGCGCTCTCGACTGAATGGCACCGAAAATTGTTCGTCCAGCAGGTTGATAAAGCGGGAAAACTGCGCCGCATCCGTCATCTGGATCTTGGCCTGTTCGGCTTCCCAAACCAGATGGTGAGTCTGCTTGCAGTCGCGAACCCAGGCGAGGCGACCGAGTAATCCGGGCTCACTGGCATCCAGCATCAATTGCCGCACCAGGCGAGCCGTCTCTGGCGCGAAGAAGCGCCCCTGAGCCTGCACGTCGTTGATCGACATGGCATCCCAAAATAGTTTGCTCGGCATCGGCAAGCCACGTTTGCTGGTTGAGCCCATGCCACACAAGGGCATCAGCTCGGCAACTGCCAGGCGGATATCAAAATCGTTCCCCCCAATTCGTTGCCCGGTATGACCGAGCAAGTCGGCGTCCCGATCCGGCGAACTGGCACGCTCCGGCCCCATCCGCAACACCGAGCAGTCCGTCGTACCGCCACCGATGTCGAGAACCAGCACATTTTGTGACTGCTGCAGCGTCGCTTCATACTCCAGACCGGCGGCAATCGGCTCATATTGGAACTCAACATTCTGGAAACCGGCGAGATGTGCCGCATCGGCGAGGATGGAGCGCGCCTGGCGATTGCTCTCTGCACCGCCAAGCCCCTGAAAGTTGACCGGCTGGCCAATCACGGCATCACGGATTTCATGGCCGAGGGTCAGTTCGGAACGCTGTTTGATGGTCACCATCATGGCGGCGACTATGTCGCGGAACAGCTGGATCTGGCTCTCCGAGAGACCGGTGGCACCGAGAAACGACTTCGGTGACTTCAGGTAGTAACCCTCTTCCGGCGCCGCCAGATAGCACGAGGTGGCGGCCCGCCCAACCAACAACCGATACTCCAGCCCCTCATCCTCGAGACTAGCCCGCAAGCGCCGTCCCTTGGCGATCGCCAGCTGACGGTCACGAACAAATTCGGTTTGGCTGGAGGGGGGTAACAGAGTCGCGAGCAGATCGGCAATCGCATCCCGATGGGGGGCAAACAGGGTGGATGGCAGGTAATAGTCATCACCATCCAGAGGCAGACGGTGAACCCGCCCCTCAGACATCAACGCCACGGCACAGTTTGAAGTGCCGTAGTCAAATCCTATCCGCATAGCGAGCTCCCTCTGGCGCCTGGTCTTCAGCCAAACGCCCCGATGAAAAGGGGGCGATCCTAACGGAAAGTGGGACTCTTGCCCAGCAGAGGCATCATCAGTAACGCAGACGAAACTCGAACTGCATCTCTTCCGGCTCAACGGTGAATTGCAACTGTTGGGTCTGTTCAATGTTCTGCAACCGCAACCGCAGCCGATGGCCATTCAGACGCAAAGCGCCTGAACCCCACTCCCCCTTCCACTTGAACTCGGGACGAGTACTCCGTAATCGCCACAATTGCTGCTCGGAACTCCGCGACCGCAACACCGGCAATTGCAACGACTCCCGTTGCTGCTCCCAGGAGAAGGATGGTTCC
>JAYRLO010000156.1:1710-6945 GCA_041905215.1 Aeromonadaceae bacterium | reverse complement strand
GACCATCTGGGTGGGAAAAGAGTCCGACTTGAACAGTGTGATTGCCGCCTCTGGTTCGGCACCAGCCTACTTCTTCCTGTTCATGCAGCTGATGGCCGAAGAAGCCGAACGCATGGGCTTCTCGGCTGAACAGGCCCGCCAACTGGTGCAGCAGACGGCCCTGGGCTCGGCCCAGATGGTGATCAACAACCCCTATCTGGATCTGGAAACTCTGCGTGCTCAGGTCACCTCGAAGGGAGGCACCACAGCCGAAGCCATCCGTTCTTTTCAGGAGCAGGGGCTGGGTAACCTGGTCAATGACGCAATGCGGGCTGCCGTCAAACGCGCCGAAGAGATGGAACAACTGTTTTAAGGATCCCTATGCAGGCTATCGTTTTCTTACTCAACTCTCTGTTCGACATCTATCTGATGATAGTGTTGCTGCGCATCTGGCTGCAGTGGGCCCGGGCCGACTTCTATAACCCGCTGAGCCAGTTTGTCGTCAAAGCCACTCATCCGATCCTGGCACCGATGCGCCGCGTCATCCCAAGCCTTGGTGGCCTGGATATGGCCGCCGTACTGCTGGCCCTGATCGTCGCCTCGTTGAAGTTCATCGTATTCGTTGTGCTCTTGGGCATACCGCTACCACTGGTGTGGATACCGGTACTCAGTCTCCTGTTGCTTATCAAACAGGCGGGAACTCTGCTGTTCTGGATGTTGGTACTGCGTGCCATCCTGAGCTGGGTCAGCCAGGGTCGCAGCCCGGTCGATTATGTGCTGCTGCAGTTGACCGAACCGATGCTGGCACCAATCCGTCGCATCATTCCCCCCTTGGGTGGGCTGGATCTCTCCGTGCTGGTGCTGTTTCTGTTCTTGCAGGCGGTGAATATCTTCCTCTCGACCAACGGCTGGATCAGTCCATTGTGGAACCTGACCTCGTGGTAGCCGTGCGCCAGGAGGGAGATGCGCTTTGGCTGGATCTGTTTATCCAGCCAAAGGCCAGTCGCGACCAGATCCAGGGGATACATGGCGACGAGCTGAAAGTCGCCATCACAGCCCCTCAAGTCGATGGCCAGGCCAATAGTCACCTCATCAAGTACCTGGCCAAACAGTTCAAGGTGGCCAAGGGGCAGATCCAGATAGTGCGCGGCGAGCTGGGACGACACAAGACGGTGACCGTGCATGCTCCCAAGCAGCTGCCTCAGGAGATCGCCCTCTTGCTGGCAGAGAAGAGTGCCTAGCCCGGCGGATCGACCACCGAAGCCAAGATGTAAAGAGGGCGCCATCGGCGCCCTCTTTACACAAATCAGATTGTAAGTCTCACCACTGGCTCAAGCGCCATGCACCCGCCGATCCAGCTCTTCGAGCTTGGCTTTCATCAGCTCACGCACATGGTCGGCGCACTCACGCACCTGATCGCGCTCCCAACCGCTTGGATCGATAGGGGGTAACATCTCGATCAACACTTCACCATTATCCCAACGGTTCAGATCAATCTGCTTGGCGTAACTGGTTGCCACCACCGGCACAATCGGTACACCAGCCTGCATCGCCGTATGGAAGGCTCCCGTCTTGAACGGTAACAAACCACGACCTCGCGAACGGGTCCCTTCCGGGAACATCCAGATGGAGATCTGACGGGAACGGATCTTGTCGACGACCTGGCGAATCGTATCGATGGCCCGAGAACGGTTACTGCGATCGATCAGAATGTTGCCCGACAGGTAGAAAAGAATGCCAAATAGCGGCAGCCAGACCAGGCTCTTCTTGCCAACCGCCACCACGCCCGGTTGGACGGCTCCGGTCAGGACGACGATATCCCAATTGGTCTGGTGGTTTGCCACATAGACCGCTGGTCCCAAATCCTTGCACTCATCGGGTATCGTCACCGTGACCTTGACGCCGAGTAACGGATAGACCCTGTGCATCATGCGGTTGGATAACCAGTAGACATTGGTTCTATGACGCGGACGCAGCAGGCAGATGAATAAACCCAATACAAACCAGACCAACATCAGAACGCCTAACAGGCCCAGTCGCAGAATTTTCAGCATAAGGATCCCTCTTTTTTGAAGGCGCCTAGTATAGCATCGCCGCTCATGGCTCACAGCCTCCTGAATTTGAGAAAGCCGTTTTTGCCGCTTCTGGATCGGGCGTGCGCCGCCTCACTCCCTGATAGGCTCACGCTGGAGCTCACTACCCGGCACAGAGTAGACTGGCGCCATAGATTGCCCATTGGAGCCCGATATGCCGTTTTCCCCTCGTCCTCGACTGCTAGGTTCTGCCCTGCTACTGGCATGGGCTCTGCTGTGCGTTGGCTGCGCCAATCGGCCCAGCGAACCGGCCGCCAGCCAGAGCGTGGATGCCAGCAGTGGCCGAGCTCGTTTCATTGGCCCCATCGACTGGGACTCGGTGCATCGATTGCAAAGCCTGGTGAAGGGAAAATCGATCCGGATCCTGGAGGTCGACTCACGGGGGGGTAATACCGAAGCGGCAATTGCCTTGGGGTACTGGATCCATCAGCAGAAGATCAATCTGGAGGTGAATCGTCTCTGTCTGGGCAGCTGCGCCAACTACTGGTTCACGGCCGCCCACAAGAAGCTGATCCAGCCCGGAGCCATAGTCGCCTGGCAGGGCAACCTGCATTACCAGCTACTGCAAAACGAACAACCGGATCAGTTCGCTCCACCACAGAAATTGCTCGACAGTGACGAACTCCGTTTGCTTCGTCAGCAGGTATCGCTGGAGCAGCTCTTCTTCCAACAGATAGGTGTCGATGAGCGGGTGTGCTGGATCGGCAAGCTAGCCCCCTATAACGCAGCCCATTACTTCGTCCTTCCCCCCGAAGATCTGCGGCGGTTTGGCATTCGAGAAGTTCGTACCGAGATCGACTATTCGGCCCGCAGCGCCGCCCAGTGGAGCTCTCAATTCCCGGTGCAAAAGGTGGTATTACCATTTGGTGGCGCGATCTGATTCACGGAATTGCAACTTGCTGAGTAGCCTTTCAGATGAAAACGCATTCAGAGATTGATAGCTAGAGCCATGACGCAATTTCGAATGCTGGTGGTGGGCAAAACATGACCAATCGTTATGATGGCCGAGTGGATGCTCTCCCTAATGGATATTTATCATGCGCTCAAAACGCCACTACTGGATGGCTTATGCCCTGTTCATCTTGATCCCGGTCGGGATCCTGATGCTGGTCAGCGGTTATGTGGCCGATTGGCAGGTGCGAAATCGAAGCCAGGAGCTTTCGACTGATCTAACCAACCATGTCAACAGCACGCTGGATGAAGCCGAGAGTCTGCTGTTGCTGCTGGCCGATCGCTCCCAAGGGCGCTGCACCGCCGAGAGCCTGCACCTGATGCGCAGCCTGGCCTACGACTACCCCTATATCCGTGAAGCCGGTGTCATCAATGATGGTCATCTGCTCTGCTCCTCTTGGGGACGGCATACCCCACCGATCCAGGTCAATGAACTCGATGCCCATTTCATCCCCGGCCATTGGCGACTGACCAATATCCACGGCTCTGCGTTTCGCGATCTCAACAACTACTCGAACATCCTGGCATTGGGGATCGAGGCGGACAAAGGGGTCAACCTGCTGCTGAGCCAGCAGGAGTTTTTCCGGCCACTGTTCAGTAGCGGCGAGGTGCCGGTTTCGGCACTGATCACCATCCGCGCCAACCATCAACCACTCGGAATGTTGCTACCAGACAAAAATCTGCTGATGTACGATGAGGCGGCGATCAAGGATGGCTTGCCCGGTTCACGTTATAGCCTAACCACCCAGTCGCGCGATGGTTTACTGCGGATCACCACAGAGGTCTCACCCAGTTACTTCTTCTCCGTCTGGGGACTTCTCGCACCGATATTCATCCTCAGTGCCTTCATCTTCACCGCCCTGATGCTTGGATTGTGGCACTTCATGAAGGCAGGTCGAGGCTTTAGCCGGGAGATCAGTCGAGAACTCGGCCGAGCCATCCGCAACAATGAATTTGTCATCCATTACCTGCCGACCATGGATAACCACAGCGGTAACTGCATCGGTGCCGAGGCGCTGATCCGTTGGAATCACCCCCGGCAGGGGCTGGTGATGCCCGATATCTTCATACCCATTGCCGAGCGCACCGGCATGATAGTGCCCATGACTCAATGGCTGATTGAGCAGTTAGCCGATGAGATGGGGGACTGGCTCAAGGCCAATCCGGAATGTTATCTGTCGATCAATATCAGCGCCTCGCACTTTGAATCACCCTTCTTCCTCAAGCGCGCCTATCAGACCCTGCATCGTCACGGCATTGCCCCCAGCCAACTGACGCTGGAGATCACCGAGCGCGAGCTGATCGACAACTCCTGCAACACCACTCGCAAGGTTCTACAGCTAGCCAACCAATATGGTTTCAAGTTGGCGATCGATGATTTCGGCACCGGCTACAACAACCTGGCTCGCCTGTACGAATTCGGTTTCGAGTTGATCAAGATAGACCGCAGCCTGGTGCGAATGGCGGTCGATAAGGAGGGGGGCGATCGGATATTTGATGCGATCTTGACCGTGGCGAATGGCTATGGCGCCCCGGTGCTGGTCGAGGGGGTTGAGTCGCCTGCCGATGTGGCCTTCGTCTCTCATCGCCACATCCACAGTCTGCAGGGGTGGCTATTCTCCAAACCCATCACCAGCGCCGAATTCAAACAGTATCACTGGCATCACACGATGAAACAGACTCAGAGCCAATCTGAACCCTCAACACTCAGAGCCATGAGCCTGGCAACCCATGCGGGGTGAGGTCGCCTCTCCCCGCTGAACCCCCCAGCCCCTGACGCTACTCCTCGGCCCAAGGCATCTCCGGCAATGAGGCAAGAAAACCGGCGTAGCGTTGTTCATTGAACGGCTGATCCAGCTCTTCCATCGCCATGATCTCCGCCGCCAGGGCGCAGGCAATGAATTCGACAGCCTCCTCCTGGCTGAACCCTGTCATTCGCAGCCGCATCAGGGTCGCCTTAACGACCGCAGGGTGTCCATCGGCCAGCTGGTTTTCCACCGCCGCAAACAGAGCCTCTTCATCAAAAAATTCTTTCTGTTCTGTCATTGCATCTTCCATCAGTCATCCAAATAAAAGGCTATGTCCCAGTTATGCGTTGATAGGTCCATCCGATGTTGGCCTGGAGTCCGAACGAACGCAGACACGTCGTGAATACTTCCTTGTAGCCTCGATGGCGGCATCCCTGCCGCCAACGGTCTGCTTTTCGTCCAGA
>JAYRLO010000156.1:0-1700 GCA_041905215.1 Aeromonadaceae bacterium | reverse complement strand
ACTCCATCCATCTAACGAGCGGTTCCGACTCATCGCAGCGACTTCGGTAGCGCTAAGCTGACCCTCTGCGCCAGGGATGGCGCGGCGGAGCCCCCATGGATGGGTTCACGGCGAGTCAGCGTGCGCCACCTTGTCGATGTGGTAGCGATTCCCAACAGGTAACTGGGACAAAGCCAAACAAAAGCCCGACCCCGCGAGACGACGGAACCGGGCTTCAGCAGTTGTGTTCGTGGTTAGTTGGCGTCGCCACCACCGAGCTCAACCTTGTCGACCCGTTGCAGCCCGCGCGGCAGCTTGGCGCCACGCCGCCCCCGCTCACCGCGGTAGAGATCCAGATCGGAAGGCTTGAGCGTCAGCTTGCGCTTACCGGCGTGCAATGTCACCGGTTGCCCCTGCGGGATGACCGCCACCTGAGTCACGAACTCTTCCCGGCTCGCCACCCGGCTACCCGGAATACCGATCAACTTGTTGCCCTTGCCCTTGGCCAACTCCGGCAACTCGGACAGCGGGAACAACAGCATGCGCCCCTCGTTGCTGATCACCAGACAGAGGCTCTCGGCCACATCGCTGATCCGCTGTGGCGCCATCACCTCACCACCTTCCGGTACGCTCAGCAACGCCTTGCCGCTCTTGTTCTTCGATACCAGATCGCTATAGCTGCAGATGAAACCATAACCGGCATCGGAACAGATCAGGTAACGCTCATCCTCATTGCCGAGCAACGCAAAGCGTGCCTGTTCCCCCGGGTTCAGGGTGCAACGCCCCGTGAGCGGCTCCCCTTGCGAGCGAGCCGACGGCAGTGTGTGCGTCTCCAGCGCGTAGGTACGCCCCTGATTGGTCAGGAACACCGCCTGCTGGTTACTGCGGCCGGTTGCCGACGCCAGGAACTGATCCCCGGCTTTGTAGGTCAAACCGGCGACATCGACATCGTGCCCCTTACCCGCTCGCACCCAGCCCATCTCGGAGAGAATGACGGTCACCGGTTCACTGGGGGTCAGCTCCTTCTCGGTCAGGGCCTTGGCCTCTTCGCGCTCAACCAGCGGAGAACGCCGTTCGTCGCCGTACTTCTCGGCATCGGCCAGCAGCTCTTTTTTCAGCAGGGTATTCATGCGGCGCTCGGAGCCGAGCAGCTGTTGCAGCTGATCGCGCTCCTTGGCCAACTCATCCTGCTCACCACGGATCTTCATCTCTTCCAGGCGAGCCAGTTGCCGCAACTTGGTATCGAGAATGTAGTCGGCCTGCTCTTCACTCAACGCAAAGCGCTTCATCAATTCGGCTTTCGGCTCATCCTCGGTACGGATGATGTGGATCACCTCATCCAGATTGAGGTAGGCGATGAGCAAACCTTCCAACAGGTGCAGGCGACGCTCCACCTTGTCCAGACGATGTTGCAGACGACGCCGCACCGTTTCCCGACGGAAGACCAGCCATTCGCTGAGCAGGGTGCGCAGATCCTTGACCTGGGGCAGATTGTTAAGCCCCAAAATGTTCAAGTTGACGCGATAGCTCTTCTCCAGATCGGTGCTGGCAAACAGATGCTGCATCAACTGCTCGGTATCCACCCGGTTGGAGCGTGGCACTATGACGATACGGGTCGGATTCTCGTGGTCCGCCTCGTCACGCAGATCGGAGACCATGGGCAGCTTCTTGGCCTGCATCTGTGCCGCGATCTGCTCGAGGATCTTGGCGCCGGAGGCCTG
>JAYRLO010000155.1:0-6983 GCA_041905215.1 Aeromonadaceae bacterium | reverse complement strand
ATTTTGCCGCGTTGTTTCGGGTATTCTTCGGTTGCTCATACAGTTCCACTCGACCATCCGGAAACTCGAACGGATCGTGATTACTGGAAGAAAACACCAGGCTGAAAAACGGCTTGCCCGTTTGGTGCAACCGCTCAAACTCCTCATGGGCCTTGGCGAATAAGTCTTCGTCACTCACACCCCAGGATCCCTCGAAGACCGGCTGGTTGTAGTCGCGCTGATCCACAACCCGCTCAAAACCATTGCCGAGGAAAAAACTCGCCATGTTGTCGAAGTGCCCCTCACCGCCGTAGATAAACTCGGTGCTGTAACCTTTCTGTTTAAGAAGCTGCGCTATGGTAAAAAATCCGGTCTGGCTCTTATCCAATTTGACCACAGCACTCGATTGCGTCGGTGTAAAACCTGTCACCACGGCTTCGATTCCTCTGACGGAGCGGGTGCCGGTGGCATAGAGTTGCTCGAATAGCCACCCCTGCTGGGCCAGTTCATCCAGTCGCGGCGTCAGTGGCTTCCCACCCAGAGTCCCAACAAACTGAGCCCCCAGGCTCTCTTCCAGAATGATGACCAGGTTTTTCGGGGTGCCTCGATAACTGGCCTTGTTCACCGTCAATGTCGGCAATTCATCCGAAATAAAGTCACGCTCCGAACGCCCGGATGCCTGTCGTAACGTCGCTAATAGCTCTTGGTCCGACATCTGGCCATACGCCACCGGAGCATTCTCTTCATTTCCTAATTGTTTGATGGCAAATGCCACTGAATAGGTCGAGTTCAAGACCAGTGAATTAACGAGGGGATCACTGGAAAAGGAGACCAGCGCCGGATTCAAACCGCGATGCCCCAAGCTGGAGCGAGCCCCTAAAAAGGCAATCAGCAAAACAGACAACGCCAGCACAGGACGCCAATAAATTTTGGGATAGGCGAGGCTCCGGGTGAAATGGGCAGAAAGTCGCCACAAAGCCCAAGCGGCTAAGGGTAATACGGCAAATACCAGCACTACCGCGGCCAAGTGCCCTTTGAGCAGCATATTGGCAATATTTTGCGGATAGCTCAGATACTCGACAAATATCCGGTTGGGGCGCAGATCATAGGTATTAATAAACGCAGGTGTGCTTAGCTCCAGGAACAGGAACAACAGGGTGCTGGCAACCAAGAGACAGCGCATGAGCCAAGCCCAGATTTTTCCGAGCCGATTATCGGCCCCCAGCAGCAGACTCAGGACCATGGGGATGCCCAGCAACCAGCACAAGGTGGAGACATCCACGCGCAACCCTTGCAGGAGCAGATGAAGCCAGCCATCTGCCTGACTGACTCGCTCACCTTGCCACAGGGCCAGTCCAAGTCGGCTAATACTCAGCATGCACAGATTGATGATAATGAAGCAGGTAAATAGCTTGGCGGAACCGAGTCTGATTTTAGCAGCGAACATTGAATGCCCTTCGAGCAGCGTAAGATGGGGTGCGCGCAGCCTAGCCAGTCTCAGGTGAAAAAAAAGTAAAAATGAGCAAATGCACTAGAGCCCGTCACAAGTTGGAGCCCCAAATCTACCCATATTGAGGACAAAATCACACTCCACACGTGACTATTGTGAACAAAAACACGCTGTAGAACTTGGCAACGCCAAATTATCAACCATCAACACAACGACGAGGCACCATAGTGGATAGTGACCGAGGTGCCAACAGGCTGATGCGGCGCTATATCCATTCGCCACCCTTGATGCTCACAGATGCGTTGCACGATTGCCAGCCCCAATCCAAAACCAGCAACATTGGCCGCACTGAAACCCCGCTCCCGGACTCGATCCAGAAATTCGGGCGCTATGCCACTGCCAGTATCCGTGACGATGAACCGCCCGGTTTCGAGTCGTATGGTTATGCCTCCACTCTGGGTATGGCGCAACGCATTACGCACCAGATTGTTCAACACCGCAGTGAACATGGTGGTCGGCAGCTCGGGCAACGGGCCTTCAGATGCCAACGTCAATGTCAGCCCCTGCGCTTGAGCCTGCGGCCGCCAGTAGTCGAGTTGTCGTTCCGCCAATGCCAGCAGAGGGCTGCGGATCTCACCGGCCAGCGAATCGGGAGTACGCGACAGTTGCAAAAATAGTTCTGTCTGCTGCTGCATCTGACGTAATGCCTCTTCAATGCGTTGCAGTTGTCGAGCGACCACATCGTCCGGTTGTGTGCTCTCATGGAGCATGTCGAGGGCCCCCTGGATCACCATCATGGGTGTCCTCAGCTCATGGCTCGCATTGGCAGAAAACTGTTGTTCACGCAGCAACAGCTCATGAACCCGCCCCGCATAGCGCTCAAATGCCCGCGCCAGCTGGCCAGTTTCATCATCCGGATAGTCATAAGCAAAGCGGGCCTCCGGTTTTTGCTGCAAAAGCGAAACATCACGGACCAGGTTGGAGATGGGTTGCATGATGCGCTGCGCCAATCGGAGGGAGAGCAGATATCCGCCCCCCCAGATCAATAAAATTCCGGCCATCATGCAAATGGAAACCAGTTGTTCATAACGCTCGAATTCACTTTGATCCTGAACCAGCACATGCAGCCAACCACCGTGGGAGAGCACTAGCAGATTGTAGGCCCGCCCCGCATGGAATACCTCATGTTTGCCCTGCGGATAGCCACGAAAGGCCTCCGGTAGCAGGCTCTGATCCTGCGGCAATAGTTTGTAATAAGTGGTATCACTCATGGGCCGCACCTGTGGGCCAGCCATGGAGTGATAGCTGCGCATGTGATCGCGCAAATCACTATCGAGGTGCTTATAAAACAGGGTGTGCTCAAACCAAAATACCAGCAACACAATCGCGACAGACGCAAGTAACGTGATGCTGACAATCAGCAGGTTCAGCACCAGCAACAACCGGGATTGGATGGTCAAGCGCATGCGCTAGCCTCTGCTGCTAACCGATAGCCATGCCCATGGACCGTTTGCAACAGATGAGAGGAAAATGGTTTATCGATCTGGTTACGCAGCAAATAGACATGGGATTTGAGCCCATCGCTATCCGGCGGCTCATCAATCCAGAGTTGGGTTGTCAAGGTATCGCGACTGACAACATTCGGCGAGTTTCTCATCAAGACCTCAAGCAACTTCATGCACTTGGGATTCAGGGTAATCAACTGGCCCTGCCGTCTGACTTGGCGGGAATCCAGATCCAGAGTCAAATCAGCCACAGTTAAAACCCGAACCAGCTGTTTTTGACTGCGCTTGAGTACCGCCTGGATCCTCGACCATAGTTCAGGTAAGGCAAAAGGCTTCACCAGATAATCATCGGCTCCGGCATCAAAACCATGAAGTTTATCGTCTAGCGTATCTCGGGCCGTCACCATCACCACTGGCAGTGGGCTGTGTTCGGCTCGCAATTGCCGACAAAGCTCCAAACCATCCATGCCTGGCAATGACAGATCCAGCACCACCAAGTCGTACTCTTGCTGGCGTATCTGCTCCAGAGCAGAGGTGCCATGCTGCATGGCATCCACCACCAGCCCTTTCAGGGTCAGATAATCGACAACATTGACCAGGATGTCCGGATTGTCTTCAACAACGAGAATACGCATTCCTGTTCCTATGCGGATGATAAGGCCAAATCTTAGACCATGAGATCTACACCGGAACAAGGATCCAGTTCAAGCCAACCGCACGAAAGGGGGCTCGGGGCTCGGAGCCCAATGCCGTTCACTTAAGGAAAAAGCAGGAAGGTTCCCTTTCACCAACACGCCGTAAACCCAGACCTGGGGGCTCGATGGCGGCATCCCTGCCGCCAACGGTTGGGTTCAATGGGAACACTTCCTGCCTTATCTGATCCGCATTGGCTCGGAGCCATCTTGCTGTATGACCTTGACTACCGGACCAGCAACGAGTGTTCAAATATTCGGCAATAAATATTGTGGACAACAAAAAACCCAAGCACATGATGTGCTTGGGTTTATATCTGGCGGAGGGGGTGGGATTTGAACCCACGGATGGTCGCCCATCGACGGTTTTCAAGACCGTTGCATTAAGCCGCTCTGCCACCCCTCCAACTTGGCGAGGATACTAACGACTCAAATTCGCTTTGTAAACTGGGGGGCCGTTTGATTGCTTGCTTTTGCGGCAATTCATTCAAATCTTGCGCGATTCCGGGTAGTTGCGGGGTAACGCGCTTGACTTGATCGCCTCCGCTCGCGCTATATAGGCACCGAACATCTACCTCCACTCCTGAAATGATGGTCCGTCTATGAAATTGAAAAATATTGTATTACCGGCTCTGTTCGGCTTGCTTCCCCTGAGTGCGCCGTATGCCCAGGCAGCCGAACTGCAACGTGCCGATGTCGAACAAATCGTGCGTGAATATATGCTCAGTCATCCCGAGTTGCTGATTGAAATGTCCAATGCACTGCGAGCCCAGCAAGAGGCTGAGCAGGGAAAAGCCGATATCGCGCTCATCAAGCAATATAGCCAGGTGTTATTTAACGATGCAGCCGATCCGGTCGGTGGCAACGCTAAAGGAACACAAACTATCGTTGAGTTCGTCGATTACAACTGTGGCTACTGCAAGCGAGCTACCCCGGCTCTGCGCGAGTTGCTAGCCAGCGACAAAAATGTACGTGTCGTCTACAAAGAGTTCCCGATCCTCAGCGAAACCTCCTATGTAGCAGCCAAAGCCGCTCTGGCTGTACACAGCCTGCATCCGGATCGCTATGAGGCTTTTCATGATGCCTTGATGGCTCAGCAGGGGCATCTGCAGGATGAAAATGCGGTTGCCGCCGTGGCTAAGCAACTTAAATTAAACTGGGCCTCGATCCAGAAGAAGATGCAAGACCCGGCGATCGATAAACAATTGCAAAACAATCGCCAATTGGCACAACAACTGGGTCTGACCGGAACACCAGCCTTCGTGATTGGCGAGACCATTTTGCGCGGTGCCCCACGCACTGCGGATGACTTACGCGCCTTACTCAAGAGTAAATCCTGATCCCTAATGGCTCCTGCCCTATACTGGGCAGGAGCACCCTCCTGCGTGCGTTCCCCTTATCCCCTCGTCTTAAATCGCCTGGAGCATACGGTCATGAGCCCTAATTTCAGCCTCGACTGGCCAAAATTTTTAGCGACCCACTGGCAAAAACGGCCTGTGGTGTTGCGACAAGGCTTCACCAACTTTACCGATCCGCTGACACCCGATGAATTGGCAGGTTTAGCCATGGAAGAGCAAGTCGACAGCCGGATTGTCGCCAAATCTGGTGACGCCTGGCAGGTTGAACATGGCCCTTTCGAGGACTACGAACGCTTCGGTGAAGAAAACTGGTCGCTGCTGGTGCAAGCGGTCGACCACTGGTATCCCCCGGTGGCCGAGTTGTTAACCCCGTTTCGCTGCCTGCCCAATTGGCGCATTGACGATCTGATGATCTCATTTTCGCTGCCAGGTGGCGGCGTCGGGCCTCATCTCGACCAATACGATGTTTTCATCATTCAGGGTATGGGGCGACGTCGTTGGCGAGTCGGAGAAAAACAACCGTTGCAGCAACACTGTCCGCATCCGGATCTGCTGCAAGTCGAACCCTTCAGCGCCATCATCGATGTCGAGTTAGAGCCAGGGGACATTCTCTACATCCCCCCCGGATTTCCACACGATGGCTATGCACTGGAGCCCTCATTGAACTACTCGGTCGGATTTCTTGCCCCCAACCAACGGGATCTGTTCAGCCACTTGGCCGATCATCTGTTGGCGGAGGATGGTGGGAATCTGCGCTATGCCGATCCCGACTTGCAGTGCAGCAACGCACCGGGCGCCGTTACCGAGCAGGAACTAGCCGCATTGCGCGATCTGATGCAGCAACAGCTAGCCAGCCCCGAATTTGCCCCCTGGGTGACCGCCTATCTGAGTCAGAGCCGGCACGAGCTGGATCTACAGACCGTCGAGC
Source organism: Aeromonadaceae bacterium (assembly GCA_041905215.1). Taxonomy (GTDB): domain Bacteria; phylum Pseudomonadota; class Gammaproteobacteria; order Enterobacterales; family Aeromonadaceae; genus Pseudaeromonas. The sequence goes on along the minus strand of JAYRLO010000155.1, from coordinate 1,071 downwards.
CGCCCTTTGCCGAGGGCGATATCTACGATCGTCTGATCGCCGGTGAAGAACTGCACAAACTGGGTGGATTACGGACTCTGTATCTGGCAACCAATGTCGACGCCTGTTTCATCAACGGAGAGCGCATCCCCATTCCGCCCCATGCCTCTCGTCTGGCGCGTCGGTTATGTGATAGCGCCGAGTTCAACGCCACAGGTTGGGGAGCCGAGTTGGAAGATCCCGTGCTACTGGCCTGGCTAACCTCTCTCATCAACAGTGGATATTGGTACTTTGCCAGCGACTGGGATGCAGACCATGAGGACGAGGAGTAATCACAGTTCAAGGCAGACAAAAGGCGCTAAGGCGCCTTTTGTTTTTGCCACACTCAAGCCGTCCAGGGCAATCCTTCAACGGACGGCAGCTTGCCAGCAGATCGGCTGCCAACTCGTTGAAAATCCATCACTGCTCAGCCAGACCAGGCCATCGCTCATCGTCAGCTGCCAACTCATAGAGCGTTCGGCCCGGGAGGCCAACGCCTGGGACAACTCATCATCGACAAAGTAGACCGACAGGTTCTCAAGTTTGGCCAATTGCGGTTGGTTCTGTTGCCACCAAACCTGAGCCGCGCGAGCACCATACGCATAGAGAGTCACCGCAGCCGCGCGATTGCAAGCCCGTTTCAATCTGCGCTCATCCGGTAAGCCAACCTCGATCCAATGGGCGATATCACCGTGCAACTCCTTGCGCCACAGATCCGGTTCATCGTCGGCACAGAGCCCCTTGGTAAATTCCAAATCGGGTGCGGCATTCAACCCCCAAGCCAGCAAACGAACCATCAGCCGCTCATCAGTCTCAGATGGGTGCCTTGCCAACGTCAGAGTTTCATCAAGATAAACGCCGCGGTCCGTATCCGCCACATTAACAACCGCTTTAAAAATCGTCGCTTTTAATGCCATGACCCGTCATCCATCGACAAAATGGCCCTCAGTCTACTGATCCACCGCACAAGCAACAAATTTATCTGGCTCCCCCCCTTTTGGTCAGCCGTAAGCTTCTTATACTTAACCTAGCCAGTGGAGAGACGACGCATAT
>JAYRLO010000154.1:0-7030 GCA_041905215.1 Aeromonadaceae bacterium | reverse complement strand
AGCCCATTTCGTGCAAGGCAGTGACAATTTCCGCCTGCGAGCCGAAACGTTCTTCTCTCAATAAGGCTTTAAACGCCTTGATCAGCTGTTCCTGTTTTTCACCGGGCTTCATGGCCAACTAATATGTTGTCTGGACGAACCATAATTTTGCATCCGTATGCCAATTTTTTCAAGAAATAGCCGATAATTCTGCATAAGGATGCACAAATTTCTTGCATTGACTGCTTCGGAGACTAGAATCGGCGCAAAGTTTGGATAAAAGGCCATCGCTACCCATGGGAATCGAACTCAAAGGAATCTCAAAGTCCTGGCATCAGCAGCAGATCCTGCGCAACGTCTCGTTCAAGTGTGACGCGGGGGAAACCTTGGTTCTGTTGGGACCTAGCGGTGCCGGAAAGAGCTCACTCTTGCGGTTGATGAACCTGCTGGATACTCCGGACGAGGGAGAACTGCTGATCGCCGGTGAGCGTTTTGCCTTCCCCGACGCCGCCCAGCAGAGCGACTACACCAAACGGACGCAGCTGTTGCGTAGCAAGGTCGGCATGGTGTTTCAGCAATATCATCTGTGGCCCCATCTGACCGTGGAACAGAATTTGCTTGAAGCTCCGCTCAAGGTCTTGGGCATGAACAGGAGCGAGGCCGTGGACAAGGCGGGTTATCTGCTTAGCCAACTGAAACTGGCTGAGAAGCGGACCGTCTGGCCAGCGAGTCTCTCCGGTGGCCAGCAACAGCGTGTTGCGATTGCCCGAGCCTTGATGATGGATCCGGCGATCCTGCTGTTTGATGAACCGACTGCCGCGCTGGATCCGGAGATCACCAAAGAGGTGGCCGAGATCATCCGCAAGTTGGCGGGTACCGGGATCACGCAGGTGGTGGTTACCCACGAGGTAGAGTTTGCTCGTCGGGTGGCAACCCAGGTGATCTATCTGGAACAGGGCCAGATTGTCGAGATGGGCGACGCCCAGCGATTTGTTGAACCGCAGACCGTCCGGTTTGCTGAATTTTTACAACACTAATTAACCACTCCAGGAAGGTAAACGATGAAGCCAGTATTCGCTGCTCTTGCCGCATTAACACTGCTCTCTGCCAACGCCATGGCCACCGAGGTCAAGTTTGTGACTGAGGCAACCTACCCACCATTTGAATTCATGACTGACAAGAATGAATTCTCCGGCTTTGATGTTGAGTTGGCCCAGGCTGTGTGTGCCGAAGCCAAGCTGACCTGTACCTTCAGCAATCAGGCATTTGACAGCCTGATCCCCAGCCTGAAATTCCGTCGCTTCGATGCGGCGATCGCCGCCATGGATGTGACCGAAGAGCGTGCCAAGCAGGTTGATTTCTCGAACATCTACTATGAAAACTCAGCCGTTTTTGTAGCGGCCGAAGGCAAGTTCGCGGATGTGGCTCAGCTGACGGGTAAGAACATCGGGGTACAGAACGGTACTTCACACCAATCCTACCTGCTGGAGCAGTTGAAGGATAAAGAAGTGAAGGCGGTACCTTACGCCAGCTATCAAAATGCGTTGATGGATCTGACCAGTGGCCGGGTTGATGCGGTATTTGCGGATACCGCCGTCGCCGCCGAGTGGCTCAAGAGCCATAACGGTTACCAGATGGTGGGTAAGCCGGTGACCGATGCCAAGTACTTTGGTGCCGGTTTTGCCATCGCAGTCAACAAGGGGAACAAGGCTCTGCTGGATAGCCTGAATCAGGGGCTGGCCGCGATCAAGGCCAATGGCACCTATCAAAAACTCTACGCTAAGTACTTCAGCAAATAATGAGCAGTCTGCTGCTGGATGCCGCCCTGATGACCTTGGGGCTGGCATTGGTCTCACTGATCATCGGTCTGGTGTTGGCTCTGCTGCTGAGTGCGGCAGAGCTTTCTCGTCACCTCTGGCTGCGTTGGCCGGTGGCAACCCTGACCACCCTGATCCGTGGCCTCCCCGAGATCCTGGTGGTGCTGTTTATCTACTTCGGCTCCTCGCAGATCCTGCTGTTGCTGGCTGACGGTATCAACCAAGGCTGTGGCGCTCTGCTGCCGGGGCAAGGTTGGTGTCAGGCCCCCTGGGACTACGTCGAGATGAGTCCATTCTGGTGTGGTGTCATTGCCTTGGCCTTGTTATTTGCGGCCTATGGAACCCAGACCCTGCGAGCGGCGTTGAAGGCCGTCCCCAAGGGGCAGCGCCAGGCGGCGCAGGCATTGGGCTTATCGGCCAGAACGACATTTTTCCGAATCGTCCTGCCCCAGGCATGGCGTCACGCTCTGCCCGGTTTGGGTAACCAGTGGTTGGTGCTGCTGAAAGATACGGCTCTGGTCTCGCTGATTGGGGTCAACGATCTGATGCGACAATCCCAACTGGCGGTAGCCAGTCCAACCAGCGGCCATGGCCCATTCACCTGGTACGCATTGGCGGCGGCCATCTACCTGGTGATCACCCTGGTCAGCGGTCGTGCCCTGGAATACCTGCGGCGCCGCAGTTTCCGGTATGGAGGCTGATATGGCGTATCTGTCTGAACTACTGACCGGACTTGCGGTCACCCTCGAATTGACGCTGCTGAGCCTGTTGCTTGGTGGTCTGTTGGCTCTGCTGTTGACCTGGATCCTGGACAGACGAGTGCCCATCGCCCGCCAGTTCGTCGAACTGTTTCTGGTGCTGTTTACCGGGACGCCGCTGCTGGTCCAGATATTCCTCATCTACTTCGGACCGGCGCAGTTTGAGTGGATCAAGGATAGTTTCCTGTGGGACTTCCTCAAGGAGCCCTGGTTCTGTGCCGTGCTGGCGTTGGGCTTCAATACTGCTGCCTATTCGACCCGGTTGTTCAAGGGGGCCCTGGATGCGGTGCCCTCGGGTGAGGTGCTGGCGTGCCGGGCCCTGGGTATGTCCAATTGGCAGACCCTGAGTATCAAGCTGCGCCATGCGATGCGCCACGCGGTTCCAGGCTATTCCAACGAAGTGATTCTGGTGCTGAAGGGAAGCTCCCTGGCCAGTACCATCACCATCATGGATGTCATGGGGATCGCCCAGCGACTGAACGCTCAGACCTATGACACCCTCGGCGTCTTTGGTGTCGCAGGTGCCATCTACCTGACGATGAATGGCACCTTGACCCTGGTGTTTCGCTGGGTGGAGCAACGAGCGCTGGCGTTTGCCCCCCACGAATAATGTTTGATTGGTGATCCACCACTGACGACCATCAGGCCGTCCACCTTTGCGTGTGACGGCCTATTTTCCGGTTCTCTTCCCTCCTCTTGGTTCCGGTACTGTATTTTCCTCCTTGGTTTATTCTTTTGATATTCAAGCCGATCTTCTCCTTTAGCCCGCGGTTGTGTCTCTTGCCTCACAGTTCCACCATTCTGCTTTGTCGCTGCAACATGTTTATCCTATGGTGATGGAGAGCCGTAACACTTTATGCACCCCACCCAATGACAACATTCGGAGCTCACTATGAAAGTTGCTGTTTTAGGGGCGGCCGGCGGTATCGGTCAGTCACTCTCCTTACTGCTAAAACTGCGTTTGCCACCCGGATTTGATCTGGCGTTATACGATTTGTCACCGGTCACTCCGGGGGTGGCTGTGGACTTGAGCCACATCCCGACGGATGTGACCGTCAACGGTTATACCGGCGACGATCTCCCCCTGGCGCTGCGTGGCGCGGATATTGTCATGATTCCGGCTGGTGTCGCGCGTAAACCGGGCATGGATCGATCGGATCTGTTCAAGGTCAACGCGGGTGTGGTCAAAAATCTGGTCAAGAGTTGCGCCGAGGTTTGTCCACAGGCGATGATCGCCATCATCACCAATCCGGTGAACAGTGTCACACCTATGGCTGCCGAGATATTGCAGCAGGCGGGCACCTATGACAGACGTAAGTTATTTGGTGTGATGACGCTGGATGTCATTCGCTCCGAGACGTTTGTCGCCAGGGCGATGAAGTGTCGTATGGGCTCCTTGACCGTACCCGTGATTGGTGGTCATAGCGGGACGACAATTTTGCCATTGTTCTCGCAGGTTGTGGGACAGCACTTTACCCATGACGAACTCGAAGAGATGACCCGGCATGTGCAGAATGCGGGGACTGAGGTGGTGAATGCCAAGTTGGGGGCTGGTTCCGCGACCTTGGCGATGGCTCAGGCCGCTGCGCGTTTCTGCCTGTCGCTGGTGCATGCCAAACAGGGGGAACCGGGGATCGTGGAGTATGCCTATGTCGATGGCAGTGGTCCTCACGCCCGTTTCTTTGCCCAGGGGGTGCGCATCGGCCCTGATGGTATCGAAGAGGTGCTGGATTACGGTACTTTGAGCCCTCTGGAGCGTTCTGAGCTTGAAAGCATGTTGCCAACGTTGCATGAAGAGATTCAGGTCGGCCTCGATTTTGCCCGAGAGTAAGAGTCTGCCGTCATCACGAAGGGCCGTCATGGCCCTTTGTTTTTTCTCAAGGATCTCTTCCTGATGCCGATAGCCTGACAGGAGGCGCCTATGAATCGAATCTTTTTACTGCTCTTGGCTTGCGGTGTGTTGGCTGGTGGATATGCCTCCGGTCAGGATATGGAGCCGAGCAAGAATATTTTTTCCGGGCTGGATATGCCGGCTCCTGCGGCCGTGAACGAGTCCGCAGCGGCGGTTGCCTCTGCTGCTAAACCGACGGCAGAACAGCTCGCGGATCAGGCTCGTCAGGAACGGGCTGCGGTAGCGGCGAGCGCGGCTGCGACTACTCTGTATACCGAGCAGACGGTGACCACGGTTCCATCCATGGCGCTCTCGACCATTCAGGTGTATGGCCAGGATGAATTGATCGCCTTGATTGCCCAGCACAAACACCTGCAACTGGTGATCGATGATGAGTGCCAGCTGACGCCAGATATCGAGGCGCGAGCCAAGGTTCTGATGTTGCCCTCCTACCAATACCTGTGGGGTGACATGTTGTTGACGGGAACCTGTGTCAGCAAGGATGCCGCCACCGGTGTTGACTATATGCGTGGCGCTGCCGAGCAGGGATTTCCAGCGGCCTTGATGCGGATGGCGGGTTATTACGAGAAGGGGCGTTATGTTCAGGTAAACACCCGCCAGGCCGAGGTGTTGATGCACGAGGCTGCCGCGTTGGGCTATCTGGAGGCCCAGATTGCCTGGGTGGATATGCTGACTCGCGGTCTAGGATCGCCTCTGGATTACGAAGAGGCTTATAGCTGGCTGCACCACACCGTCATCGCGGATGATAAACAACATGCCAAGGCGCGCCGGCTATTGGACAAGTTGGCGGCGCGGATGCCGGCGAACATAGTGACGCGGGCCAAGGCGTATAATCTGAACTAAAGTGGCGGGGTGATCCTCGCCTGTTTGACCATGTTGTTTTCCACCGAATGGATCGCGATCTGATAGCCATCGATCCGCAAACTCTCACCGACTCGCGGCAGATCCTCGAGATATTCGAGGATCAACCCGTTCAGGGTTCTTGGCCCCTCGGTTGAAAAATTCCAATCCATCTCCTTGTTGATCTCCCGCAGGTTGGCTCCGCCATCGATGAGATAACTGCCATCGGGTTGGGCGTGGATCTCCTCGTCGGCGCTGGGGGCGAGCCCCGTGGTGAAGTCCCCGACTATCTCCTCGAGTATGTCATCGAGGGTCGTCAGCCCGCGGATGTCGCCATACTCATCGACCACTAGGCCAATGCGCTCCTTGTTGCGGCGAAACTTGATCAGCTGGGTCAATAACGGGGTGCCACTTGGAATGAAGTAAACCTCATGGACTGTGCGCAGCAGCGACTCCTTGTTGAACTGTTCACGGGTCAACAGGCGTAAGGCATCCCGCACGTGGATAAAACCCACGGCATCATCGAGCGCATCGCGATAGAGCAGCACCTTGGTATGTGGCGTATTGGTCAGCTGGCGTTGAATAGTTTTCCAGTCATCGTTGATGTTGATGGCGTAGATGTCGGCGCGTGGCACCATGATCTCTTCAATCGAGACATGTTCCAGCTCCAGGACACCCATCAACATCTCCTGGTGGTTGGCGGGGATCCGGCCGCTCGATTCATGGAGGACGGTTCTGAGCTCTTCACTGTTTAGCGACTCATCTTTTTTGCGTAGTTTAATGCCGAACAGCTCCAGCAGGCCGTTAGCCAGAAAGTTGATCAGCCAGACGAGCGGATAGAATGGCACCATCAGCAGGCGCAGTATGATGGCAGCCGGATAGGCGATACGCTCCGGGTTGAGTGCAGCCAGGGTCTTGGGTGTTACTTCGGAGAAGATCAGGATGGCAAAGGTGATGATGGTGGTGGCCACGGCGATACCGTAGTCCCCAAAGGTGCGAATGGCCAGCAGGGTGGCGATTGAGGAGGCCAGGATATTGACCAGATTGTTGCCGATCAGGATGAGCCCCAGTAGACGATCCGGCCGCTGCAGTAGCTTCTCGACGCGCATGGCTCCCTTATGATTGCTCTTGGCCAGATGACGAAGCTTGTAGCGATTTAGCGACATCATGGCGGTTTCTGCTGCCGAGAAAAAGGCGGAAATCAGCAGCATCAGCAGTAGGGTCAGCAGCAGGGATTTGGTTGAAATTGTATCCAAGCAAGTATCCTCGGGAATGCAACGGCAAAAGAGTGAAATGACAGCGAGCCCAGGCTAGTTCAGCAGGATCTCTTTGAGAAAACGGCTGCCAAAATAGGCAAGAAACAGCAATGAGCTGCCGAGCAGACTCATCAAGATCAACGTCTTGCCCCGCCAACCGTGACGGTGATGGCCCCACAATAGAGTGCAATAGACGCTCCAGGCGAGGAAGGTCAGCAGTGCCTTATGCCACTGATCGGGAGCGAACATCTCGTCGATAAAAAACAGGCCGCAGGCGATGGATAAAGTCAGCAAACCAACACCCAGTGCGATCAACTGGTAAATGCGCTGCTCGACCGCCATCAAGGGGGGAAGGTGGGGCAGGGTGAGACGCTTGCGTGACTTGAGGTGGTGATTCAGATAAGCCAACAACAGAGTGAACAGGGTGGCGATCATCAACACGGAAAAGGCCAACAAGGCCAGGGTTAT